>JADGPH010000232.1 GCA_017882555.1 Thermoleophilia bacterium | reverse complement strand
TACCCACACGCGTTCCATCGCTCCAGCACGTCGGGGGGAAGCACATCAGTGGCCATGCATCACCTTCTGGGTTGGGTTTCTCAATGCCGCACTTGCACGAGCGGTCAGTTCCGTGCGATCAACCTTGCCCGATGCCGTGACCGGAAGATCGGTGTCGACCAGCAGTGTGCGTGGCCGCTCGACGTCAGGGAGCACCGCCAGGCGTTCCCACAGGCGCGCTTCCAGGCCAGCGCTTGGCATCGGCGTCGCGACCGCGGCGACCAGCCGGGTAACGCCCTCGTCGTCGACGATCGGCAAGCACATCGCGTCGGCGACGGCCGGGTCGCCGACCAGGACTTCTTGCACCCTGGCGGGATCCACCCACGTTGCACCAACCTTGATCCGATCACCGGCGCGGCCCAGTATCCGGATTCCGCCATCGGGCATCCATTCCACGAGATCGCCGGTATGCAGCCACCCGCCGTCCAGTGCGCGAGCGGTGGCCTCGGGGTCCCCAAAATACCGATCCATGACGGTCGGTCCGGCGACGAGCAGCTCCCCGGCACCATCGGACACACCGGCAGCCGGTACGATCTTTAGCTGGTACCCGGGCACCACCCAGCCGGTGCGACCGGCCGCCGGGCTCCCGACAACATCCGACGTGTAGAGGTTGGTCGCCTCCGAGGACCCCAACGAGTTGACGATCCGCATCCCGGTCGTCTCCGCAACGGCCTCCCAGACGCGCGCATCGAGCAGCTCGCCCGCCGCGACCGCCAGGCGGACATCGGCAAACGCGGCCCCATCGACCCGTCCGTCACGGACATGTCGCGCCAGACGTGCCCACCACGTCGGCACGCCTGCGACGACGTTGACCCCGTGGACGCGGCACGCGATCTCGAGGCGCTCAGGATCCCGGGATTTTGTCTCGATCCAGGCGGCAGCGCCCGCCCCGAGTGGGAAATACAGGCTCTTGCCGAGACCGTAGCTCGTCGGCAGTGCCGCGACCGACCACACAAGATCCCCAGGGCGCAGCTTGAGCACACGCCGCCCGTACGTCGCGATACAGCCCGGTATGTCCCGATGCGTATGAACCGCCCACTTCGACGGTCCGGTCGAGCCCGAGGTCATCAGCATGTAACACGCATCATCGACCCTGACGGGGCAGATGCCCGGGTCGGGGATGTGCGTGCGCGCCAAGCCCGCGAGTGTCGTGGGGTCGATCTGCTCAACGCCGTCGAGCACCTTCGGCCCATCGGAGATGACCAACCGCGGGGACACGCGTGCGGCGGCGACCTGTAGGCGATCGCCGGTCACGCCCATTCCCGTCAACGCGACGACCGCGCCACAGCGCACCGCGCCGAGGAATATGGCGATCCAGCCCGGGGAATCTGGCGCACGCAACAGCACCACGTCGCCGAGTCCTATGCCCTGCGCGGCAAAGACCCCCGCCATCTGCACCGTGCGCTCGCGAAGTTGCGCCACGCTCCAGCTCCCGCCGTCCCATACAACCGCACGTGCGTCGGGCGCGCTCACAGCGCGCTGCTCCAGCAGAATGCTCGCCAAGTTGTGGATGGAACGGCCGCCGACGCTGATCGCGCCCGACGCGGTCATCGGCCCCTCCGCAGGGCGCCCGGATCGCGTCCAACGGCGCCAACACCCAACGCGGCCATCGCCAAGCGCTGCGTTGGAGTCATCGGTCGTTTGGACATCGCGGGTCCTCCTTGTGCGGAAAAGCCTAGAGCCACCCTGCGAATACGAGCATCCGGCTCCCTGCGCGACTGCAGTCAGGGAAACCCCGTATCACGCGGGGACGTTACCCCTGAGCGACGTGATGTCACAGCGATCGATGGCGGCGATCTAGACGCACCACGACACAGCGCGTAAATTGCACCCATTGCCGCGCACGACGCTGTGCGCGTCACCCCCCGCACAGCCCTCCCATGGACGTGATCAATGGCACAGGACGCAGTAGTCGTCGCGGCGACGCCTGACGCACATGCCGGCCCGCCCGCCGCCGCACGGGACTTCCAGATCGTCCCGACCCGGGGCATCCCGATTGTCATCGCGGTGGTGGTGGCCCTCGTTGCCGCCATTGCCAGCAACAACCTCTGGGCGCTTGTGTTCTTTCACGTGGTTGGCGGCGGCCTTTGGACCGGCGTCGATCTGTTTGTCGGGTTGATCCTCGGACCGATCATCGGACGTATGTCCATCCCCGCGCGCGTCGAATTCACCACGAAGTTCATGCCGAAGATGGTGCTGTTGATGCCGACCCTCGTCACGATGACGCTCGCCTCGGGGTGGCAATTGGCGCGGCATCTCGGGAATCTGAGCGCCAGCTCACCGAACCACGCGTGGCTTGTCGCCTCGTTCATCGTCGTCGGTGTGATGGCGACGATCGCCATCGGACTACTGGAGCCCGCGAACCTGGCGGTGCTCTTTGAGCTCAAGAAGCCACAGCCCGATGGCGCCCTGATTGCCCGGTTGATGAAGGTGTTCATTTACACCGCCGGCATCACCGGCCTGATGCAGGTGGCCACCCTGATCATCATGACGCGGGTTGCATCGCAATGACGACCGATTCCGCACCGGAGGCACACCGCCTCCCACCGATCACCGTGCTCTCAGTCGCCGCCTTGGTCGTCGTAGTCATCGGCGGGATCTACATGGCCTCTACGATGTCGCGCCATTATACCCTGGTGCCCGCGGTGATCCTGCTCGCGGTGGCGGTCGTGGTGCTGGCGGTCGACGTCGTGTTGCTCGCCCGGATTCGCCCGTTTACCTGGGACGTGTTCTTTCGCGTGGCCGGGTGGGCTCTTGTGGCCTATCTGGTGATTGCGGGAATGATCGGCTACGCATTTATCTACGACGGCACCCG
>JADGPH010000231.1 GCA_017882555.1 Thermoleophilia bacterium | reverse complement strand
GGAGAACACGGACCGCGGACTGACAGCTCCCAGCATGCGCCAAAGGACTTGCGGGAACCTTTCGCGATCCCGACGGAGAGGCGACCGCGACCGCTGCCGCGGGCCGGGGGCCGGGTCTCCTGGTGGCGCGCTAGACCGTGCGCCACCAGCCAGCGTGGTCGCGCACGAAGAACTCGGCGCTGCCTTCGCGGACGAGGTCGGAGAGATACGCCTTGACCGTGGTGACGGCCAGCCAGTACTCGGGGGCGTTGTCCGAGAGCCCCGCGTCCCGCGACAGCGCCGCGATCGCTTGCTCTGTGGTGAGCGGCTCGGCGAGGTGGGCCAACAGGCTCGCGGAGATCGCCTCCATCCGCTCACGGTGATGGGCGATGTCGAGCAGCGCCTCTTCGCGACCGGTTGGCACACCGTGCCCAGGCACGAGCCAATCGAAGTCCAGAGACTCGATCACTGAGAGCGACGAGGCGACGAGACCGGGGTCGATCGCATAGGGCAGGGGATGGCGCTGCCACATGGCTCGCTGATACACAGCGTCGGCGGAGAACAGCACGCCGTCTGCGGTGAGATAGCCGCTGTGCCCCAGGGTGTGCCCCGGGAGCGGGATACCGTCGATCCCGGCGCCTTTCCATTCATCCGCATATCCGTCGACCTTCGCACCGTCGCCGCGGAACAGCTTCGTGACCATCGCGTCGCTGGGACGCGCCCACGAGAACATGCCCCGGATGTTGACCTCCGGGTTCTCCACGAGCGAGACCTCCTCGCGCGGCGCGATGATGCGCGCACCCCCTCGCCGCAGGGCGGCCGCGCTCGAGAAGTGGTCCGCGTGCCCGTGTGTGATCAGCACGTCGGAGATCGGCCACCCCGCGTACGCCTCCGGCTCCGGCCCGGTATCGATCAGGACCCCGTTCGTGTAGCCGGAGTTGGTTATCGATTCGAACACGAACGTGTCGCCCGCCAGCCGGCGCGGCTGGACTGCGGTGTCGGGCCGATCGGTCGGGACATCCACGGACGCACCTCCAGCGCCGTATCCTACACCGGCCGCGGGGCGTCACCGGCGCGGCCGAGCGGGGCATATACCCCACGCACGATATCAACCGCTCCCCCTGCGGGACGCATCACGAAGGGAACGCACATGAAGCTGTCGGCCCGGAACATGCTCAAGGGAACGATCACCGAGATCGAGACCGGCGCAGTCAACTGCGTCGTCAAGGTCGATCTCGGCGGCGGCAAGATCATCTCGTCGATGATCACGATGGACGCATGCAAGGACATGGACCTCAAGGTGGGCGCCGAGGTCTACGCGATCATCAAGTCGTCGAACGTCATTCTCGGCACGATGTAGCCGGGCCCCGCGTCGGCTCAATGACCGGCGCGGTGTTAACCGGGAGGGTCCAGTCGACGGGTGATCCGCTTGACCGCGGCCACGGGTGACCTACACTTGCACCCATACACTAAGCGACGACTTAGGGTGACCACATGCAGGCACTCGGAACGATCGACCGGCGCGATCAGCTGGCGGCGCTCTCTGACGAGCACCGCCTGGCGATCCTGCGCCGACTGATGTGCGGTCCGTCAACCCTCTCCCGCCTGGGACGTGACTTCGACAAGCACCCCGCTTGGGTGCGCCACCACCTCAAGCGCCTCGAGGCGGTGGGTCTCGTCGAGCCCGCCGGCGAACGCACCACTGGCAACTACACCGAGAAGTTCTATCGGGCAGCCGCTGGCGCCTTCTCGGTCCACCTGCTGGTCGCGCCAGCAACGGGTTCGCGCAACCCGCTCATGGTGCTCGGCAGCGACGACTTCGCCCTGCAGATCCTGGCCAGCGACCTCAACGAGGGTCCGGGGGACGTCGATATGGTGCCGTCCGCGATAGGGAGCCTCGACGGCCTCGTCGCGCTGCGCCAGGGGCTCGCCGACATCGCGGGGTGCCACCTCCTCGATGCCGGGTCGGGAGAGTACAACTCACCGTACCTCAGGCACCTCTTCCCAGATCGTTCGGTCGAGATGGTGACGCTCGCCCATCGCGAGCAGGGCCTCATGACCGCCCCTGACGGGCGGGTCACCGTTGCCGATGTGCGCGACCTTCCCGGCGGCGGCCTCCGGTTCGCGAACCGCAACCTGGGGTCGGGGACGCGTGTCTGGCTCGATGCACGGCTCCGCGAACTGGGCATAGCGCCCGAGTCGATCGAGGGCTACGACCGTGAGTTGCGTACCCACACCGATGTCGCTCTCGCTGTCGCCTCAGGATCCGCGGACGTGGGCCTCGGGATCCGTGCCGCAGCCGACAGGTTCGGATTGCGGTTCACCCCCCTGTTCATGGAGCGCTACGACTTGGTATTCGCGGCAGAGCGCGCCGAGGACGAGCCTTTCGCGCGACTTCGCAACCGCTTGGACAGCAAGGCCTTCCGCTCCGAAGTGGCCCGGCTGGGCGGCTACGACTCCGGACATACCGGCGACGGAGTGCTCATCGACGGATAGTCCGAACGAAGCAGATGCCAGGGTCGCGCACGGCCGGCTTCGGACTTCCGTCAACGCTCCCATCCGCAGGCGGGATCCGACAAGAAGCGTCGGCCAGCCGCAGTGTGAATCGGCGAGCGGGCACGTGGACGGCACACGTGTTGCTTCCGATGCTGACAGGGGCTGGGCGCT
>JADGPH010000230.1 GCA_017882555.1 Thermoleophilia bacterium | reverse complement strand
TGCCCCACAGCGGAGTGGAGACGGTCGACGCCAGTAGGTACGCGGTAACGATCCACGCAATACGCGACGCGCCGCCCAGGTCACCGGCAATGGTCGGCAATGCGGTGGACACGATCGTCTGGTCAAGAGCGGCCAAGAGCATACCGAGCAGCAGAGCCCCGACGATGACCAGCACCCGCCGGTGACCGATATCTCCTCCCACCGGCGCTGCCGGCTCGACCTGCGCCCCGATGGCGCTCGCCCGGCTCACAGGAGCCTCTCTTGGGGCTCGGCCAAACCGGTGCCCAGGACGTCGAGATGGGACGCCAATTCATCGGCAAGCGGCACCCGCCCCTCCTTGTCGCACCACGACATCATCGCGGTCCGGCTCGCCGCCAGGGTGGTGGCAACCACAAGCGACGCGTAATGGTCCGTCGCGGGGTCGGTGCCTCGCCGTTCCGCCAGCGCCCCCACCAACTGCCGCTCGGTCTCCCCCCAGCGCAGCACATGATGGGCCACGAGATGGGGATCCGAGCGAATGACCCGCAGGCGCTCGAGCAGGTCCCGATGATCGGCGTCGAAGGCTGAAAAGACCGCCAACAGCATTGCCCGCAATGCCGCCGGCCCAGGTTCGTCACCGGGCCGCAACCGCAACCCATCGATCATCTCCGCCAGAACCGTGGGGTCCCAGCCGATCACCGCGTCCTCTTTGGTGGGAAAGTAGTTGAAGAACGTCCGGGACGAGACATCGGCTCCAGAGGCGATCTCCTCCACCGTCACGGCAGCCAGACCGCGGGCGGCCACCAACCCCACCGCGGAACGCTTGAGCGCGCTCCGGGTTGCCCGCTTCTTACGTTCGCGAAGCGGTGATGATGATGATGCACCCATCGCGCTCATAACTTTCACTATACGCATCTTTGCAGTGACTGCACTTATCTGCCGTCGCACATTCCTGCCGCCCAGGGAGCACGCGACGCACATGACCGCGTACCACGTTCGTGGGGTCACCGCGAGCGCCCGAGCGTGCTCCAGACACCGCTCAGATCGCGTCGTCGCGACCCTCGGACCCGTCGCGGTGCGGGACTCCCCCGCTGACCGAGGACGATGGCGCACCGCCAATCAGCGGGGCATCCAGCGCGCATTGCCACTCGGGCTGGCGCGATGGTTGTTCGGGCACGTGCGCCGGGTTGCGGATCGTCATCACGGCGACAAGTGAACCCACGACGCAGGCGCCGGCCGCGACCAGCACGGCATCGTGGAAGCCCGCCGAGAACTGCCCGGGGTGGAGGTAGCTGTCGCCCGTGATCCCCGCGAGGCTCGGTAAGACGGCAACGGCGATGAGCCCGGCCGCCCGGGCAACATTGTTGTTTACAGCGGAGGCCACGCCGGAGTGCTGGCTGGGGGCTGCTGCCAACACCGCTGCGGTCAGCGGAGCGACCGTCACGGCAAGGCCAAACCCGAGCACGGTCATCGCGGGCAGAACTTCTGACGCATATCCTCCGCCGGCTCCGATCCTTGCCAGCAGGGCCAGCCCCGCCCCGACCAGCAGGGGCCCGACCGACATCTGCAGGCGCGGCCCGATACGCGCGGCAAGCGCGCCGGAGCGAGCAGAGAGGGCAAGCATGATAATCGTCACCGGCAGGAGGGCGGTGCCGGCCTGAAGTGGACTGAACCCGAGCACTTGCTGGAGCTCGATGGGCACGAGGAACAGGGCGCCCCCCAGACCTCCGTAGACGACGAAGGTGACCGCGTTGGCGCCCGAGAATTGACGGGACCGGAAGATGCTGAGCGGCAGCATTGGCGCGGCGCGACGCAGCTGCACGACGCCGAACGCAATCAGGAGCGCGGTCCCAGCGAACAGCCCGGTGAGGGTCACGGGCGACGTCCACCCCAAGTCGGCGCCCTCGGTGAGCCCATACACCACCCCGGCCAAGCCGACGCTGACCAGGGCCGCTCCGAACCAATCCAGTCGGCCGCTCGCGGTGGGGTCCTTCGTCTCCGGGACGTGGCGGGACGACACGACCAGGACCGCGATCGCGACAGGCACATTGATGAAGAAGATCAGCCGCCACGAGACCGCACCGATGAACCACCCTCCCAGAAAGGGGCCCACGGCGGTGGCCACTCCGCCGAGCCCCGACCAGGCGCCGATGGCCCTGGAGCGATCGTCGCGCGTAAAGGACGCCTGCAGAATCGCCAGGCTCCCCGGCGTCAACAGGGCCGCGCCGATCCCCTGCAGGGCCCGGGCCGCGATCAACATCGGCGCATTCGGGGCAACACCGCAGAGGATCGAGGCGACCGCAAACCAGGCGGTCCCGATCTCGAACACCCGCCGCCGACCGTAGCGGTCACCGAGCGCACCGCCCAACAGCAGCAGCCCCGCCAATGTGAGCGTGTACGCGTTGGTCACCCACTGCAGCTCGCTCAGACCCGCGTGGAAACGTCGGCCGATGGTCGGCAGGGCAATCCCAACCACCGTGGCGTCGATGCTGGCCATACCGGAACCGAGCACGGTGGCCGCCACCACCCACCGACCCGACCCTGAGCTGTAGATCAGCTCGCCCGGTCGGGCGGTGGAGCGTGCCACGCGTCGATCGGCCCGTGATGAGCTGGCCATGGCCGCAGTATGAAGCGCCGCGCCGAGGTGCGCGACGATCCGGCCCGCGCATGACGCTCGGATGCCACGCTGCTGTGCGACGTCATCCCCGGTGGCCCCGACCCCGAGCGACGACACATCGCCCCGTAGACTGGTGCCGAGCGACGTGAAAGGAACGCGGTGGGCGACGACCCAGTGGCAGCCTCGATGCGGAGAGCCCGACGTGCTCCGGGGGGATCGGGTGTTCTCAGAAGCCGCCGCTGTGCGCAGGCCCCGTGTGCTCAATCGGCTCGTGAGGCGTCCCAGCCCAACGGCGGCACTCGCGTGCGACGGCATCGTGCCACGCCGAGATCCGACGGGTCTCTGGCCGTGGCCGCCTCGAGGATCACCGCAGGATGACGTGGTGGGCCAACGTCCGGACCAAAGCGCTCGAGGTCAGGCCGGATCGCTCGGTCGGCGTGCTGGCGATCGCCTCGATGATCCTCAGCTACGGGCTCGTCGTGCTCGGGAGCACCGTCCGGGTGACGAACTCGGGCATGGGGTGCCCAAGCTGGCCCCTCTGCTACGGCCATTACGGCCCGGTCGACCAGTACAACGCACTCCTGGAGCAGTCCCACCGCTATCTGGTCAGCGTTGTGACGATCGCCGTGTTCGCCACGGCCCTCGCTGCCTATCGATCACACACTCGCCGAATCGCCCTTGTACCTGCGGCGACCGGTGCCGGGCTGATTCTTGTCCAGGCCGGACTCGGCGCGGTGACGGTATTCGCCAACAACGCGCCCTGGACGGTCGCGGTGCACCTGGTGGTGGGGTTCATCTTCTTCGGCGCGACAACGGTGACGGCCGTTGTGGCCCTACGCGCGGGGCATGGCCAGTGGTCCGTCGGGTCCGTCGGCAGGTGGGGGTGGGTCGCCCTGGTCACGACCCTCGCATTGGTCGTCGCCGGCACCCTCGTCGTCGGCACGGGTGCGGGAGACGACTGTCCGTCGTGGCCGTTGTGCACGCATTCGGCACCCGGGGGGATGATCGCCTGGCAACTGGTCCATCGCGCGGTGGCGGGCATCGCCGGCATCAGCCTGATCGGGTTCGTGGCAAGCAACTGGCGCGCAACTGCGGGGTGGCACCGATGGCGCATCGGCGCTGCAGCGCTCGTCGGCCTACTCGCCGCCGCCGCCGCCATCGGGGCCGGGACTGCGCTCAGTCGGGCAACGGCCGGGTGGCAAGACTTCCACCTCGCGATGGCTGCGGCCCTTTGGGGCGTGCTCGTCACGCTCGTCGCCATGCTCGCCACGGATGGATCGGCCCAACAGGCGCGCCAAGCCTAGGTGCGACCCCTCAGGCCGTGCGCGGGCGCGCCCGACGATCCACACGCGACCGACCTGCCGCGGTGGTCGACACGCCGCCTGCGTCGGCTTAACCGACGCAGGCTCCGGTGCTTACGGCAGTTCGCGAGATCTCCGCCTTGTGGACGTCCCGTGCGACGGGTGCCATCCCAAGCGCGTATCCGACCGCAGCGTCCGTCGTGGAACGCGCGAACACAAGCCCGATCACGACGGGCGTCGACCCGCCCGATGACCGTGCGTCAGGGCCGCTCACAACGAGCGGACCGCCGGAATTGCCCGGCCGAATGGCCGCGTGCAGTTGATAGATATCGCGTGTCACCACAGACTTTCCGGAGATGTCAAAACCTGTCGCCAGAAAGGCCCCGTCCACCGCGGCCGGCACGGCGGTGAGCCCTCCGCCACCGGGGAAACCCAGCGCGACGGCCTGCGTGCCGCGGGCGACCGTACTCGTGTCGACAGCAAGCGGCGGCGCCGTGAGCCCGGGGACCAACAGCACCGCAACGTCCAATTTCGCGTCGAACCAGATCGGGGTTGCCGAGTGCGACCCCGTGGCATCGACGACCTGAGGATGCGGATCTCCCGCCACGACGTGCGCGTTCGTCACGACAATGTGCGGTGCAGCGACGAAGCCAGACCCCTCGGCGATGGCGTTGCACGCGGGTCCAATCACCTTCACCGTCGACGGCCCGGCTGCCTCACGCGTGGCCCGTACGGCCGCACTTGTCGGCTGCGCGACGGGAGACAGCAGTTGCGGCGGGAGATTGGCGAAGACCAATGGGAATCCGCGCGACGACAGTAATGACTCGATTCGCGAAAACACGGAGGGGACCGTCGGCAACGAGCGGCTGACGTCGCGAAGAATCAGCGAGTCCCGAAGGCCACGATCGAGCGACGCATCTCGGCTCGAGGAGGCAAGATTGCCCACGAACCAGACCACCAGGAGCATCGCCACGACCGCGACCGCGACTCCAAGCAGCTCGTCGACGACCCCGAGGTGGACCCGGCGCAACACGGTCGCAAACCGCAACCCCGCGAATTCCCCCACAGACCCAAGACAGATCACCACAACAACGGCGAACGCGATCACCACGAGGGCCCTCGCCGCTGGTGATACGAACCCCGCGACGCTCGGGCCCAGGGTAACGCCCAGGACGAGCCCGAGGAACAGACCACCAAAAGAAAACACCTGTCGAGCGGCACCCGTCCACCACCCCCGCACGGCTGCGGCCGCCAGCAACACGAGGATGACGATGTCCACCCAATTCAACGTTGTCACGCGATCCCCAGTGCGCGAAGGCGCCGACGGCCCGTTACGGGTAACCACACGGCGCGGTGGTGGTTGCACGGGGGCGTCACCAGATCGGCGCTGGAACGACGCACCACGTCGTTCCAGAAAACCGCCCGACCTGATTCATGTCACTGGCGGGCCTTCAGATCAAGCGTCGCGGTTCCCGTGACCGACCGCTGGACGCTGCTCGGATCGGGCGGTCTCAATCCCAGACGAGACATGTCCACCATGGACCTCGCGTCGCACGTCGGACCAGGTGCTCACGAACGGCGCCGGTGGAGAGTGCCCGCATTCGGCCCTGCGGCCGCAGGGGCGGCCCCGCTCGTGGTCGCCGCTCGAGAGGCGTAGGTCGACCCGCTGGTCTACGGGCGTGGAGGTGGGCCAGTCTCGCCTTCCCCGATCGGGGCACTGTCATCGAGCAATTCGGCGAGGTCGGTGACGACGATGTCGGCGCCATGGGCGCGCAGCTCGTCGGCGTAGTGATGGTGGTCGACACCAACCACCAGTCCGAAGTGCCCGGCCCGGCCCGCCTCGACGCCGGCAAGGGCGTCTTCGACGACGACGACCCGAGCGGGGTCGGCGCCGAGCGCCTTGGCCCCTTCCAGGTAACTGTCGGGCGCCGGCTTTCCCGCCAGGTGGCGGTCCTTCACCACGTGGCCGTCGATGACCGCATCGAACAACTCGGCGATCCCCGCCGCTGCGAGTGCCGCGGCGGTGTTCTCGCTGGCGGAGACCACCGCGGTCGGCGTTCCCCCGGCGCGAAGCGCCTTGACCAGCGCGACCGCGCCGTCATAGACCGCGACACCCTTCGTCGCGAGCACGTGGAGCACCAGGTCGTTCTTGCGGTTCCCGACCCCTTGGACCGTGCGAGCGTTCGGCGCATCACCGTCGCTGCCCTCTGGGAGTGTGATGCCGCGCGCGGCAAGGAAGTTCCGCACGCCGTCTCCACGTGGCTCACCGTCGACGTAGCGCTCGTAGTCGACCACAGGATCGAAGGGCGCGAACGTCGTGCCCGAACGGGTCGCCTCCTCGGCGAGGAACCCGTCGAAGGCCTGCTTCCACGCCGCTGCATGGACCTCAGCCGTCTTGGTCAGGACCCCGTCGAGGTCGAACAGCCAGGCTTGATAGGCATGGATGTCCACCGACCGGACCCGGTGATGGGACTGGTCTTCGCTCATGGCCCCTCCTGGTGGGCGGCGGCGTCGTTCGGTGCCTGTCGGCGACTGGGCTCGCGCCCGACGGGTTGGACGGGAGCCGGACCCCACTCCCGGCTAGGCGGCGTCGGGCAGACCACGGGGGCCCTCCCGGACACGACGACGGCTTGGCCGAAGTGGAAGATCTCGAGTACATCGCCTTCTGCCAGGCGATAGCTCGTCGTTGTCGGCGTCACCTCGACCCGCAGGCACCCGCCCCGAACAAGAAGACCGAACGCGAGCCGGGTGAGCCCTTCGGGCAGGCGCGGGGCAAACCTCAGCAATCCACCATGTCCGCGCATACCGGCCAGTCCGGCCACGAGGGCGATCCAGGTCCCTGCCAGCGCCGCGAGGTGGAGACCATCGCGGGTATTGTGCGCGAGGTCGTCGAGATCGAGGAGGGCGCCCTCGGCAAGATAGTCGTATGCGAGTCCAAGGTGGCCGACCTCCGCCGCGATGACCGCCTGTGTGCAGGCCGACAGCGACGAATCCCGCACGGTGAGCCGCTCGTAGTAATCGAAGTTGGCCGCCTTCTGCTCGTCGGTAAAGGCATCGCCCCGCAGGTGCATGGCGAGTACGAGGTCCGCCTGCTTGACCACCTGCTTGCGATACAGGTCGAAGTACGGAAAGTGCAGCAGCAAGGGATACTGCTCCGGCGTCGTTGCGGCAAAATCCCAGATCTGGTGGGCCGTGAAGCCCTCGGACTGGGCATGGACGCCAAGGGTCTGGTCGAAGGGCAACACCATGGCATCGGCCGCTCCGCGCCAGGCGGCCAGCTCCTCCATGCCCACGTCGAGCCGGCGTGCGTGGTCGGGGTGCCGCTCGGCCACGTCGGCGGCAGCGCGCAAGTTCCGCTGGGCCATGAGGTTCGTGTAGATGTTGTTGTCGGCGATGGCGCTGTACTCGTCGGGCCCGGTGACTCCGTCGATCCGGAACCTACCCCGGGCGTCATAGTGGCCGAGCGAGCGCCACATTCGGGCCGTCTGGGCGAGAATCTCAAGACCGACGGTCACCTCAAAGGCGTCGTCGCCGGTCGCGTCGAGGTAACGAACGACGGCGTCGGCGATGTCGGCCCCCACATGAAACGCAGCCGTGCCTGCTGGCCAGTAGGTCGAGCACGCGACCCCGGTGACCGTGCGCCACGGAAATGCCGCGCCTTTGAGACCCAGCTGGGCGGCTTGTTCGAGGGCCATCGGCAACGTGGCATGCCGCCAGGTGAGCGCATGGGCGGCGGCG
>JADGPH010000229.1 GCA_017882555.1 Thermoleophilia bacterium | reverse complement strand
TCGGCCAAGGCGAGCACGAGGCCGACGCCGAACCCGGTGCCTGCGCCACCGACCATGCCCGTGCCGGCGATGTCGATGTGACACCAGGGGAGTCCGTCGGTGAACTCGCGCAGGAACTGGGCTGCGTAGACGGCGCCGGCCTGGCGCTTGGCCGCGGCGTTTGCCAGGTCAGCGACATTGCTAGAGATCAGAGGGGCATAGCCGGGGTGCAGCGGCATGGGCCAGCACAGATCGCCCGAGGTCTCGCCAGCGGTCCGCACGCGATCGGTCCATGCGTCATCGCTGCCAAACAGACCGGCGTAGACCTCACCGAGCGCGACCACGATCGCCCCGGTGAGGGTGGCGAAGTCCACGATGCGGGTCGCACCGGCGACGGTTGCCGCGTACGCCAGGGCATCGGCCAGGATAAGGCGACCCTCGGCATCGGTATTGATGACTTCGATCGTCGTACCGTTCATCGCCCGCACGACGTCACCGGGTCGAGTTGCCGTGCCACTGGGCATGTTCTCGGTCGCTGGCACGACCGCGACGACCTCGATCGGCAGCCCGAGCTGCGCGACCAGACCGATCGACTCGATGACGACCGCGCCGCCGGCCATGTCCATCTTCATCTCTTCCATGCCACTCGCGGGCTTGATCGAGATCCCGCCGGTGTCGAAGGTCACCGCCTTGCCGACGAGTCCGAGTACCTCGGACTTGTCGGTCCGCCGTTTGGGTGTGTAGCGCAACACGATCATCTTTGGCGGTTCGGCGGAGCCCCGGGCAACCGACAAGAGTGCGCCCGCGCCGAGCTTGTGGAGGTCTTTGCGTTCAAGGATCGTGCAGCTTAGGCCCGTCGTCCCATCGGCGAGCTCGTGGGCGCGCGCGGCGAGCGCGGTCGGGGTGAGATCGTTGGCGGGGGTGTTTGCCAGGTCCCGCGCGGAGGCGACGGCGACCGCGAGCCGGTCGGCACGCCGGAGTTGGGCGGCCGTGACGACTCGCGAGTAGACCCTCAGCGCCGCGATGTCCGCGTCGGTCTCGGCGGTCTTGTAGCGGGTGAACCGGTATGCGCCGTACGCAAACCCGTCGACGAGTGCGGTCACGCGCGGGGCGTCGGCGTCATCGGGTGCCAGCGCCACGGTGCCGGCCTTGATCTGGCGGGTGCGTTGTCCGACGGCCCGCCCCGCGGCCCGCCACGACTCGATGCTGTTGTCTCCGATGCCAACGACGATCAGGCGCGGCGCACCGATCATCCCGCCGGTGTGGATGACGGCGATCTGCCCGACCTCACCGGTGATCTCATGATCGGCGATACACGCACCGACGAGCCCGCCGAGTGCGGTGTCGGCCGCCGCCACGGACCCGGCGGCCACCGCGGGCTTGGGGACGAACACGACTATGGCGTCGGCGCTGCCGATCAGTGGATCAGCGGACTTTCTTAGGGTCGTCTGCATGTGCCTTCAATCTGGCATGGACCGCGCGGCTGCGCGAACGCTTGGGCGTATACTGCCCGCTGGCCTCGCCCGATGTGGGGCCACGTGCAGGACCGCGCGGGCACGGTTGCGGTCCGGCTGGCCTTGAGTGTCTATGCGGTCTCGAGCGTCAGACGGAGCGCCGCGCCGCGTGGTGGTGTGCGTACTCGCTGCTCCAGGAGGCATCAGTTGCCCGTTGATCTTGAACGACAGGGCCCGGTGGGGATCATCACCCTCAACCGGCCCGAGGCCCTCAATGCGCTCTCACTCGAGATGCTCGACCAGCTCGATGCGGCGCTCGATGTCGTCGAGGGTGATGCCGAGCTTCGTGCGGTGATCATCACGGGTGCCGGCCAGAAGGCGTTCAGCGCGGGTGCCGACATCGGTGCCATGCGCGAGGCGACCGCCCTGGAGGCCCGTGCCTATGCACAGCGGGGCCATCAGGCCATCAACCGCCTTGAGTCCTTCCCACGGCCGATCATCGCAGCGGTCAACGGCTACGCCCTCGGCGGCGGATGCGAGTTCTGTCTTGCGTGCGACATTCGCCTCGCGAGCGACCGGGCCACCTTCGGTTTGCCCGAGGTCAATCTGGGAATCATGCCGGGGTGGGGTGGTACGCAGCGTCTGGCCCGTGCAACCAGCCCCGGGTTCGCCAAGGAATTGATCTTTACCGGCCGCATGTGTCGGGCCGAAGAGGCGCATGCACATGGGCTTGTCAACCACGTCTATCCGCACGACACGTTGATGGCGGAGGCGATCACGCTCGCCGAGTTGATCGCGACCAAGCCTCCGTGGGCAATCTCTGCCGCCAAGGAGGTTGTCAACCTAGCCCTCGAGGGCGACCTGCGTGGTCACTTGGCGCGTGAGCTCGACGCGTTTGCGCTGGCCTTTACGACCGAAGACCAACGCGAGGGCATGGCGGCGTTCTTGGAAAAGCGCCAGCCGACGTTCGCGGGGCGGTAGCCCGGACCCAGCCCAGGTGGGCACGGCATGCAGACGATCACGCCGTCACGAGCCGCCGATGTCGGCGGCTCGTGACGGCGTGATGTGATCAGCCCTTGCGCTCGGCGACGAGAGCGGTGAGCTTCGAGATGACCGCGTGCAGATCGCCCACGACGCTCAGGTCACTAAAGTCGAAGATCGCGGCGTTCGGGTCCTTGTTGATGGACACGATTATCTGCGAGCTCTGCATACCGACCTTGTGTTGGATGGCGCCGGAGATGCCGCACGCGATGTAGAGCTTCGGTGCGACGGTCTTCCCGGTCTGGCCGACCTGGGTCTGGTAGGGGTACCAGCCCGAGTCCACCACTGCGCGGGTCGAGGCGACGGCCCCGCCGAGCAGGGCCGCCAGGCCTTCCAGCTCTTTGAACGCTTCCGGGGAGCCGAGTCCACGGCCACCTGCGACCAGGATGTCGGCTTCCTCGATGGACGGACCGGTCTGCTCCTCGTGCGCCTGCTCAACCATCTGGGCCTTCACCGAGAAGTCTTCGAGTGCGACGGCAACCTGCTCAACAGCGCCGGCACCGGGGGTCTCGGCCGGCTCGAACGAGCCGGCGCGAATCAGGCCCAGGCGGGGCTCGGCGGACCAGCCGACGTCGACCAGCACGGTGTCACCGAGCGCGGAGCGCTTTCCGACCAGTGTGTCCCCTTCGACGGCGAGGTCCGCGAGGTCCCAGTTGAGGCCGGCGTCGAGGCGGGCAGCGAGTCCGCCGGCGATATCACTGGCAAGAACCGAGGCACCGAACAGGACGTTGCCGAAGCCGTGGAGTGCTACCAGGCCCGCGATGACGTCGACCCGTGCCTGGGGCAGCGGGGCCTCAAGGCGAGCATCGTCGGCGATGAATACTCGTGCGGCACCGTACCGAGCGGCCTCGGCGGCCAGGCCGCTGACGCCCGAGCCGATGATGATCCCAGACGTGTCCGGGTCAAGCGAGGCGGCCTTGCTCAACACTCCAAGCGAGGGCTTGGTGATGTTGGAGCCGTGATGCTCGAGGAAGACGAGTGTGCTCACACCAGTTTCCTTTCCATGAGGTACTCCAGGATCTTCTGTGCAGCAGAACCATCGTCTTCGATCTTCTGCGTGTCGCCGCGTGAGGGCGGCGGGTGCAGCGCGGTGACCGTCGTCCGGGAACCCGCTTGGCCGGCTCGGTCGGCGGGAACGCCGAGGTCCGCCAAGGAGACGACCTCCTGCGGCTTCTTCTTGGCGCCCATGATGCCCTTGAGCGACGGGTAACGCGGCTCGTTGAGCGCGTCCGAGACCGCCAGGACCGCGGGGAGCGGGGCCTGAATGCGGTCGTATCCAAACTCGGTCTGGCGCTTGGCGGTGACGCTGCCGTTGGCCACCTCAAGTTCGGAGACCTGCGAGATCACCGGGAGCTGGAGCCGGTCGGCGACCGCGGCCCACAGCACGGCGCCATCAGAGTCGCCGGCCTGCTGGCCAAAGAACACCAGGTCGGGTGATTCACGCTTGATCGCCTCGGCCAGCACGTAGCTGGTGGCAACCAGGTCGGACCCGGCAGCAGCATCGTCCGAGATCAACACCGCACGGTCGGCGCCCATCGCCAGACCCTTGCGCAGCGATTCCAGCGCTCGGTCCGGACCCAAGCAGACGAGGACAACTTCCCCGCCGCCGCCAGCCTCATTCAGTCGGAGCGCCTCCTCAATGGCATTGAGGTCAAAGGCGTTCAGCGACCTGTCTCCTGAACGATCGATCCGCTTGGTATCGGGATCGATTCGGCGAAGGGGACCGGAATCCGGCACCTCCTTCACACAGACGGCGATCTTCATCGTCCTCCTATCGCAGCTCTTCGACCCGCAATCCTAGTGGACGCGCCCGCCCTCGGCGCGGTCGGTCCGGTGAATCTTGTGATGACGAGCACTGATTGTCTCGTCGGTCTTGGACCCACGGGCGGCGTTTTGGGCCATGCGTCGACGTTGCGGGCGGACGACCGCGCATCTCGCGCGGTGGTCTGGCATCATCAAGGGCCGTTTTGGCCGGCCCGTGGCGCAGACTGCGCTAGGATCGCTGATGAGTCGGCACATCCACGCCGGCGCACCATTCCAGAGAAAGTCCTTTCATGAAGCCCGACATCCATCCGGAATACGTCGTTACCAAGGTCGTGTGCTCCTGCGGCAACGCGTTCGAGACGCGTTCCACCAAAGAGGCGATCAAGGTCGAGATCTGCAACCAGTGCCACCCCTTCTACACGGGCAAGCAGAAGCTCATCGACAGTGGTGGTCGGGTTGAGCGCTTCCAGCGCAAGTTGGCCCGCCGCCAGAGGGCGCGCGACTAACATCGCCGATTCGGGGATGACAGTGTCGTTGCCGATGACGCAACGGCACACCGCGCAGCATATGAGGATGACGTGAGCGCCGGGATCACCGGTCTGGTTGAGCAGATCGAACGCACCCGGGACGAGTTGCAGACCGCGCTGGCCGAACCTGCGCTGGCGAATGATCGTACGCGCTATGCGGATGTCAACCGGCGCTGGTCCTCTCTGGCGCCGGCAATTGGTCTGGTCGAACGTTGGCGGGATGCTGCGGCTCGTGTGGCCGAGGCGACCGAGTGGTTGACCGCAGATGACGATGACGACGTACGCGAGCTGCTGCGTGAGGCCCAAGAAGAGATGGACGCCTTGGAACCGCAGATTCGCGAAGCGTTGGTCGAACACGATCCCAACGACGACAAGGACGTCATCGTCGAGATTCGTGCGGCTGCAGGAGGCGAAGAGGCGGCCCTGTTTGCGCGCCAATTGCTCGAGATCTACCTGAAGTACGCCGAGCGGCGGGGGTTCCGCACCGAGCAGCTGTCGGTGAGTCCCGCGGACGCCGGTGGCGTGAAAGATGTGACGGTGGCGATTAAGGGCGCCGGTGCATATTCGGTCTATAAACACGAGGCGGGTGTGCATCGCGTCCAGCGCGTGCCCGAGACCGAAAGCCAAGGGCGCATTCACACGTCGACCGCAACCGTGGCGGTCTTACCGGAGGCCGAGGACGTCGACGTCAATATCAACCCGAACGACCTGAAGATCGATGTGTACCGCTCGAGCGGTCCGGGGGGCCAGAGCGTCAATACGACCGACTCCGCGGTGCGGCTCACACATGTGCCCACCGGTATTGTCGTGTCGATGCAGGATGAGAAGAGCCAGCTGCAAAACCGTGAGCGGGGGATGCGGGTACTCCGGGCGCGCCTGTATGAACGGGCCATGGCCGAGCAGGCGGCCGTAATCAGCTCGGCACGCCGCGAGCAGCTTGGCAGCGGCGATCGCGCCGAGAAGGTACGCACCTACAACTACCCGCAGAACCGCGTGACCGATCACCGGGTCGGGCTGACCGTGCAGTTGCGCGAGTCGGTGCTCCAAGGAGACCTGGACGACCTCACCTCGGCGCTTGCCGCCGAAGAGCGTCGGCAATTGATGGAGGCGCACGCGGCTGGAGGTGTCTGATGGGGAGTCAGGCCGCGCGATGACCTCGCCAGATCCCGAGTTGCTGCGAGCGGAGTTCCTTGGCATGTCGGTGCGCCACCGTGACGTCGGCCAGGACCGCCAGCAGGCGGCCTTGCTTTTGGCTCAACACGGGGAGCGGTTCGATCTGACGCGGCTCGAGTTCGCCGAGGGCGGCGCGATGTTATCCGGGGCGAGCGGAACCGAACTGGTGCTGCGCCCCAATCAGACTGCGGCGGCCGGAGTAATGAGCCTGGGATTTCACGAGGGCCGCAGGCGGGTGCTCGCGCTCCTCGAAGAGGGTCTCGGCCAGCACGTCCACGACGAACTGTGGATTGACGACATCACGCTCGTGGCCGCGTGGGACACCGAGGACGCCGATGGCGCGCGTCGGTATCTGACCGATCGAGTGCTGGGACTCGATCGCGAGCGTCGCGAACTCCTCGACGAGGGCGATGATCAGGCGGCACACGGCCTGCGGATGTGGCGACGCCTTGGGGCGGGTTCGCTGGAATGCGCGATCGAACCCCTGCATACCGACCCAGGTCAGATCTACGTTCGCTTGGTCTACTCCCAGGAGGAGCCGGTCGCCAATGCCGTGGCGGTCGGCGCGTGCACCGTTGCGGTCAACGAGTTCTTGCACGGACCGTTGGCGGCATTCGTCCGGGCACGGACCCGCGACATCTGATCTCGGAGTGAGTGGCGAGCTGTTGACCGTCGGCGAGGTTGTGCGACGCACCGTGCAGTACTTGGCGAACGCGGGATCGCCCAGCCCTCGTTTGGACGCGGACCTGCTGATCGCGCACGCCGCGGGGATGACGCGTCTGCAGGTGTACACGCAGTTTGACCGACCTCTCACGCCGGCCGAGCTGGTCGCAGCGCGTGAGCTGGTGGCCCGCCGAGCCC
>JADGPH010000038.1 GCA_017882555.1 Thermoleophilia bacterium | reverse complement strand
TGCCGGCGGATGGTTTGGGAATGATTGCGGACTGGGCGGCGGGTGCGATTCGCAAAGCCGGAGGGCATTTTGAGTTCGGCACTCGCGTGATCTCGCTCGTCCGTGACGGGGATGGCGCGCTGACGGGGGTGCGACTCGAGGACGACCGACCGATCCATGCGCGGGCGGTGGTGCTCGCCGTTGACGCTCCGGCGGCGCGGCGGCTGCTGAGCCCCGTGGACCCGCAGACCGCTGCGCGCATCCCTTCTGATGGGGCGTCGGTCACCAGCGCGCGTTTTGGCCTTGATCACTCGCTGTATCGAGGCCGGGTCATCCTGCTCAACGGGGCACCCGGAATCCCCCCGGGCCCCCGGATCGACCTGTTGTGCCAGACGACCAATGTCAATCGCCACGGCGCGGTGGGTGGTCCCCATATTGTGGTCGCCACCAGCATTGGCGATTCCGACGCGACCGCGGCGGGGATCGAGGAGGCGGTCGAGCGCCAGGTCCACCGGTGGTATCCGGGATTTCCGTGGGCCAAGGTGGCGCACTCGTTGGGCGTCGTGCGTCACCCATTTGCCCAGTTCCGGGCGCTGGCGGGAGTGCGCCGGGGGTTGCCGGGGGCCCGGACAAATGTGCCCAATCTTGTGCTCGCGGGAGAGTTCACGATGCAGCCGTCCCTGGAGGGCGCGGTCTCGAGCGGTGTGCGGGCCGCCGAGATCGTGGATCGGCAGCTGGGGTGAAGACCGTCGGCGCTCGGCAGGTGTGGGCGGTCGAGGAGATCACCGCGGCACTCGGGCGTCGCCTGGAGGGCATCCCGAGTCTCTGGGTCGAAGCTGAGGTCCAGAACCTGCGCCATCGTGGGGGGCAGGTGTATTTCACGTTGCGGGATACGCACCAGATTGAGGCCTCGATGCGGTCGGTGCTCTTCGAGCGTTTGGTCGCCCGCCCGGAGGACGGGAGCCTGGTGCAGGCGTATGGGCGGGTGGAGTTTTGGGCCGACAGGGCGCAGATCTCGATGCGGATCGAGCGCATGGAACTTGCCGGCGAAGGACTCCTGCTCGCCCAAATCGAGGCCACCAAGGCGCGCCTCGATCACGACGGGCTGTTTGCCGACACTCGCAAACGGCCCTTGCCGATGCTGCCGCGACGCATCGGGCTCGTCACGAGCGCAGTCGGGGCGGCCCGCAATGATGTCCTGAACAACCTCTGGGCGAGATTCCCGGCTGATGTGGTGCTCGTGGACGTGCCCGTCCAAGGCGATGGGGCCCCGCGCGCGATTGCGCGCGCGCTTGGAGTCCTCAACGGGATCCCCGAGGTGGACGTGATCATCATCGCTCGCGGGGGTGGGGCCCTCGAAGACCTGATGGCGTTCAACGATGAGCGAGTCTGTCGTGCCGTAGCGCTATCCCGGGTGCCGGTGGTGAGCGGGGTCGGCCATGAGAAGGACGTCACGTTGTGCGATCTGGTCGCCGACCGCCGGGTGTCGACCCCGACCGGAGCGGCCGAGGCCGTGGTCGCCGACAAGGTGACGCTCCATGCGCAGTTGGTCGCTGCAGAGCGGGGCCTCGTTCGGGGGCTGGTGCGGGTGCGAGAGTCGAGCGTCGTGCGGGTTGACCTGCGCACACAGCGTCTGATCGCCGCGCTGCGGGCCCTCGGAGCCCGCTCTGAGGGGCGCGTGGCCGCGGCTCAGTCGCGTCTCGAGCCGGCCGTGCGTCGGGTCGCGGATGCATCGGCCCTGCTCGTGCCCGTCGGCAGCGAGCGACTCGGGCGGGCGATCGGGACCCGGTTCGTGGCGGCGGAGAGTCGGCTCTCCGCCAAACAGGCGCTTCTTGAGGCGCTGTCGCCGTCACGCACCGTCGGTCGGGGGTATGCGATTGTGCGTGACCCGGCCGATGGACATCCATTGGTGTCGGTGGGGGATCTTCGGGCCGGGGATCGGGTGGAGTTGGAAATGCGCGATGGTCGCGTGGATGCAACGGTGGAAGGGGCACGGGGATGACCAAGGACACAGCGCCCATGAGCTTCGAGCAAGCGTTGGCGCGACTCGATGAGGTGGTGGCGCAACTTGAGGGTGGCGAGGTTGGCCTCGAGGAGGCGGTTGGCTTGTTTGCAGAAGGTCAGCGCCACCTGTCCACGTGCCGTGAGCGGCTGGCCGGTGCCCAGCAACGCATCGAGGAGCTCACGAGCGCGAGCAATGCGATCTCGGAAGGCGGGGGCGACGAGCCCTTTTAACCTGGCGGGCCTCGGGAGCCCCGGGACCGACCGCTCCTGGGTACGGTGTCGGCGTGGTGTTTGACCTCGCGGCGATTCGTGCCGAGCTCCCATTGTTGGGGTCGCAGGCGTATCTGAACACCGGCGGCACCGGCCCGCTACCGATCCCGGTCGCCCGCGCGATTCAGTCGGCGACCGAAGCGCAACTGGGCATGGCCCGGATGGGCCCCGAGGGCGTCGAGCTCACCGAGCGTACGCTCGAGCGCCTGCGCGCGGCCACGGGCGCCGTGATCGGGGGCGACGCGGACGACATGGCGATCACCGCGAACACCACGACGGGGCTCGACATCGTGCTCTGGGGAATCGATTGGCGGCCTGGCGATCACATCATCACGACCGAGTTGGAGCACCCGGGGTTGAGCGTTCCTATCGCGGTCGCCGCACGACGACATGGTCTGACGGTCACACGATTATCGCGGCCTGAGGCTGAACTTGAGCTTGAGGATGCCATCCGCAGGTATGCGACATCGCGAACGCGGTTGATCGCGCTCTCGCACGTCGCGTGGTCGAGCGGGGTCGTGCTCGATGTCGGCGGGGCAGCCCGCGCCGCGCGTCGGGTCGGGGCGCTCGTGGTCATTGACGGGGCACAGTCAGTCGGCGCAATCCCGGTTGATGCGCCCGCGCTCGGGATCGACGCGTATGCCTTTCCCGCGCAGAAGTGGTTGCTCGGGCCCGAGGGCCTGGGGGCGCTGTGGATCTCGGCCGACGCACGCAAGCGGGTGGACCTGACGTTCTGCGCATATGAAGCCGGGACCGACCATCAGGTGGATGGAAGCGTGCGGATTCATCCCGCGGCGCGCCGATATGAGATCTCTACGGCGCCGCTGTTGTTGTGTCAGGGGTGGCTCGCTGGGCTGACGTGGCTCTCTCGGGTGGGTTGGGATGAGATCTACGCCCGCACACGCGCCAATCAACAGGCCGCGTGGAAGGCCTTGTCCGCGGTCGAAGGTCTTGAGCTGATCACGCCCGGTGAGCCGCAGGCGGGCCTGGTGGTGTTCGGCACCTTCGGACGCACCCCCGAGGATGCCTTTGCTCGAGTCTTGCACGCCGGTGCCTGTGTGCGGTGGCTCGTGATTCCGCCGGCCTTGCGTGCGTCGTTGGCGTTCTTTGCCAACGAATCTGACATCGATGTGCTGTTGGCCGGGGTTCACGGCCTGCGGTCCTGATACCGTCCGGGACCGTGAACCAAAAGTTCATCATTGAAGGCGGCCGGCCGCTGTCCGGAACTGTCGTCCCTGCAGGCAATAAGAATGCCGCGTTGCCCATTCTGGCGGCATGCCTATTGACCGACGAGGAAGTGATCCTCGACAACGTTCCGCAGATCGTCGACGTTCACACGATGGTCGCGCTGCTGGATGACATCGGGGTGTCAATCCGTGAAGACGGACCGAACACATTGGTGCTTCGCGCCGACAACGTTCGCCGCACCTCACTGGACCCCGAATTGTCGGGTCGCCTGCGCGCATCGCTGTTGGTGGCCGGTCCGTTGCTCGCGCGGTGCGGCACGGTTGAGACGGCACTCCCAGGCGGCGACTTCATTGGCCGTCGCCGAGTTGACACCCACATGCTGGCCTTTCGCCGCTTGGGCGCCGAGATTGACTCGGGTCGCAGCTATGTAATCAGTGCGCCCAACGGCCTACGTGGTGCGGAGATCTTCCTCGATGAGGCCTCTGTGACCGCAACCGAGAATGTCTTGTGTGCGGCAGTCCTGGCCCCAGGCGAGACCGTGATCGAAAACGCCGCTAGCGAGCCCCACGTCCAAGATCTCGCACGATTCTTGGTGACGCTGGGTGCGCAGATTGACGGCATCGGGACCAACGTGATGCGGATTCATGGGGTCGATCGTCTCCATGGCGGACGGTTCCGCATCGGACCCGACCACATCGAGATTGCCTCGTTTATCGGCCTTGGCGCCATCACCGGCTCGGACCTCGAGATTGTCGATACCCGTCCGGAAGATCTGCGGATGATCCTGCTGACTTTCGAGCGCCTCGGGATTCGCGTCGAGGTCAATGGCACGACGGTCCGTGTGCCCCCGAGCCAAGACCTGCGCATCATGGCCGACGAGGGGGACGCGATCCCCAAGATCGACGACGGCATCTGGCCTGCGTTTCCGGCCGATCTGACCAGCATTGCCGTGGCGGTGGCCACCCAGACGTACGGTACCGTGATGATCTTCGAGAAGATGTTCGAGAATCGCCTGTTCTTCGTCGACAAGCTCGTGGCGATGGGGGCGCGGATCGTGTTGTGCGACCCGCATCGCGCGGTGATCAGCGGACCATCGCAGTTGTATGGTGAGCGCGTCGAGAGCCCCGACATTCGCGCGGGCATGGCGATGTTGATCGCGGGTCTCGTGGCCGGTGGTGTGACGACGATCGGCAACGTGCGCCAGATCGATCGCGGCTATGAGCGCATTGACGAGCGATTGCGTGCACTCGGTGCACACATTGAACGTGTCGCCGACTGACACGACGACGCCTGCCGCGGGCGCCCTGCCGAGCGGGGCTCGGGATGTGCTCCCCGTCGAGGCCGCGGAACTGCGTGGGGTGGAAGACGCATTGCGCGGTGCGTTTGCACGATACGGCTATCGCGAGGTGCGCACTCCGGTGGTCGAGTATGCCCACCAGCTCGAGCGTGCCGAGAGCGGCGGCCTCGATCGCGCCTATCGTCTGTTTGACGAGGCCGGACGTGTGTTGGTGCTGCGTCCCGACATGACGATTCCGGTGGCACGCTTGATCGCCACACGCCTGTCGGAGCATCCGGGTCCGATCCGGGTTTCCTACACCGGGTCGAGCTTCCGCGTTCCTCAACCTGGCAAGCCCGTGGCGTCGGAACACCGGCACGCTGGGGCAGAGCTCGTTGGGGCCGATGGGCCCGAGGCCGACGCCGAGGCGGTGCTGTTGCTGTGGGAGGCCTTACGCGATGCCGGTCTGGCCGGCGCGCGGATCGGTTTGGGCGATGTTTCGGTGACCGACGCGGTCCTCGGCGGCCTGCAGATCCCTGTCGATGCGCGCGCGCGTCTGTCCAAGGCCGCCGAGGACCGCGATCTGGTCGCGTGGCGCGCCGAGGCTGCTGCGGCCGAGATGAGCGCGCCCCACCAAGAGTTGCTTGCCGGACTTCCGGCGATGCGCGGTCACGCGGAGGTCCTGGAAACCGTCGCGCGCGTGGTGCCCGAGGCTGCTGCGGCCTGTGATCGAATGGTGCGCCTACTCGGGTTGCTCGACCAAGAGGGCCTGCACGACGCGGTCCTGGTCGATCTGGGGATCCTGCGTGACTGGAGTTACTACTCGGGGCTCGTGATCGAGGCCTACGCTGCCGGGGCGGCACTCCCGGTTGCACAAGGTGGGCGCTATGACGGCCTGGCGACGCGGTTCGGCACGCCACGCCCGGCCGTCGGGTTCTCGATCGAACTTGAGTCGTTGCACCGCGCCTTGGCGGGGGCGGTTGCCCGCAGTGGGCTGGATTTTGGTGTGGTGCTGGTCGGTGGTCTGGATGACCGGCTTGCCCAAGCGGCCGAGATCCGCTCGGCGGGCGTCCCCGTGATTGCGCTCTCTGCATCGGATCGCCGCGCGGATGCGCTCGCGGCCGCCGAGGGGTGGCGGTTTGTCGCACATCCCGATGGTCAAGCGCTGCGGATTGTTGATCGTGCCGATGGGACCGAATTTGTCAGCATGCGCCCGCAGGAGGATCTGCCATCGCGCCGCTGAGAATCTGCATGCCGTTGGGGGCGCTCTACGTGGACGCGATTGCGTTGTTGGAAGCCGCGGACGTCGACGTGTCGCCACTGCGCAACGGCGGTCGCAAGCTCGTGTTCGACGCACCCGACGGCACGGTCTTCATCACGACGCGTCCGAGCGACGTGCCGACCTATGTCGAGGCGGGATCTGCGGACATCGGCATCGTCGGGCGCGATGTGATCATCGAGCGCCGGCCGGACGTCTATGAACTGCTGGATCTGCGATTCGGCGAGTGCCGGATGGTCTATGCGACTGCCGCCGGACAGGATCCCACCCCTGAGGTGATCGCGCGGCTCGGGGTTGTACGGGTTGCGACCAAGTATCCGCGGGTCGCAGAAGCGCACTTCTTGGCCACCGGTCGCCAGGTGGAACTCGTGAAAGTCACTGGATCGGTCGAGCTCGGGCCACTGGTGGGCCTTGCCGACGGGATCGTGGATCTTGTGGCCACGGGCCGAACGCTGCGTGAGAACGGCCTCGTCGAGCGCGAGGAGATCTTTCACTCGTCGGCCCGGCTGATTGCGAACCGCGTGAGCCACAAACTGCGGGCCGAGGACATCGACGCGCTCATTGCGCGTTTGGCCCAGGCGGTCGCTGCGGAGTCGACGTGAGTGCGCCGGTTCGGATTGCCTGCGAGGCGGATGGGATTGCGGCGTGTGCCCGCGCGCTGCGTCCCGCCCACACCGCACCCGATCCCGAGCTCGGTCGTTCCGTGGCGGAGACGATTGCCGCTGTTCGGAACTCCGGCGATGCGGCGCTGGTCGCCCACGCACGCCAGTTCGGGAGCCCGAAGTTCGCGCGCGATCAACTGCGCGTGTCCGCGACAGCGATCGCTGCGGCCCGTGCACGGATTGCCCCAGACTTGGCCGCGGCGCTTGACGCTTCGGCAGCCCAGGTGCGGGCGTTCGCGCGCGCGGTGTGTCCCACCGACCGCGACGTCACACTTGATCAGGGCCAACGAATCCGGATGCG
>JADGPH010000037.1 GCA_017882555.1 Thermoleophilia bacterium | reverse complement strand
GGTTTGCATGTCGATGCGGATTCGTTCGTAGTCACGGTCGACGCGTGTCCAGTGCGCAGGTTTGCGTCCCATCTTCGGGCTGCGGACACCCGCGAGGATCGGGGCAATGACCTGGTCACGGAGGGTGTGCAGGGCAGCGATCGTGCGTGCGGCGGGTGCCCCGACGTGGTAGCGGCGTGCTCGGCGTGGCTTCTGGACGAGCTGTTTGCCCCGCAGCTTGCGCAGGTCCCAGCCCGATCGGAACGAAGAGATCAACCGACGAAAAGACAAGCGGCAACGCAAATCCCGCATGGATGCCCGCACACGCGACCGACTCGGGGTGCTGCCGGTGCTGCGGAACAGCGCTGACCGTCGCCGCCAAGACGCCGCCGAGGTGCTTGGCGCCGCCCGCAACACCGCGATCGGACAGACCTTCACCGCCACCGGCCGCACCCTAGTGCGCATCGACTCGCCCCGCGGCGCAGCGGTCAGGGTCTGGGCCCAGGATGACACCGGGACCCGCCACGATCTGGCCAAACAAGAAGGGCACGCCTTCTGGACGTATGCCGTCATCGAGATGTTACGCGCAACCGGGATCCGGATCGAAGAAACTCACCGAACTGTCGCACCACAGCCTGGTGCAATACCGGTTGCCGACCACCGGCGAAATCGTGCCGTTGCTGCAAATAACGCCATCGAAAAGCGACGCCGAACGGCTCCTCGTGGTCAGTCCCGAACTTGCCGAAGTCCTCAGCGCGATCATCAGTCGTATCCGCGGCACCAACGGCGCCGTACCTCTGGTCGCCGCCTACGACCATCACGAACGCGTCTGGCTTCCACCACTGCCGCTGCTGTTCCAGCGGCGCGTCGGCAGCGAGCAACGCGCCCTGAGCGCCTCGGCGATCCGCACCCTCCTCGATAACGCCATCGCCGGCAGCGGACTCACCGAACCAGCGACAGGACAACCGCTGCGCTCACCCCACACGACTTCCGAAGACTCTTCATCACCGACGCCGTCCTCAACGGACTACCGCCCCACATCGCCCAAGTCATCGCCGGCCACCGCGACATCAACGTCACCATGGGCTACAAAGCCGTCTACCCCGATGAAGCCATCCAAGCCCACCTGGCGTTCCTGGCCCGCCGCCGCGATCAACGTCCCACTGAGGAATACGGAGCACCCACCGACGAGGAATGGCTGCAGTTCCTCGGCCCCTTCGAACGACGCAAAGTCTCGATCGGCACCTGCGGTCGAGCCTTCGGCAGCGGTTGCGTGCACGAGCACGCCTGCGTCAGATGCCCACTACTTTGGCCGGATCCCACCCAACGGCAGCGGCTGCTCGAGATCCGCGACAACCTGACCGCCCGCATCGCCGAAGCCGAACGTGAGGGCTGGCTCGGCGAGGTCGAAGGACTCCAAGTCAGCCTGGCTGGCGCCGAAGACAAACTCGCGCAGATCGACCGACGCAACCGACATATAACGTCCACGGAACTCGGAATACCTATGTTCACAACGGATTCCTGAAACCGGGAGCCAACACACAACATGCTCCGGCCCTTGAGTTCAGAGAATACGGGTTTGACTCGTTCTTCTGCCGCCCAGGCCTCGAGGGTGCCCATGAGAAGGGCGGCGTGGAGGGCGAGATCGGGCGCTTCCGGCGGCGTCACCTCGTCCCCATCCCCACGGTCGCCTCGCTGGGCGCGCTCAACGAGGTGCTCGCAGCCGCTGATCGGCTCGACGACGATCGGGTGATCACCGGCCGACCGGTCGCGGTCGGGGCCGCGTTCGCCCTCGCGGCGAGCGCGCTGATGGCGTTGCCGGCCGAGGCGTTCGACTGCGCGCGGCTGCTGAATGCGCGGGTCGACAACCGGGCCAGAGTGTCTGTGCGGCAATGCTTCTACTCGGTGCCGGCCCGCTACGCAGGGCGCCGCCTATCGGTCCGTCTCGCCGCGCGGACCGTCGAAATCCATGACGGGCCCCGGCTGGTCGCATGCCACGAACGGGCGGTCGGACGCTACGTCGAGGTGCTCTGCCTAGATCACTACCTTGAGGTCCTCAAGACCAAACCCGGGGCGCTGCCCGGGGCGACCGCACTCGCACAAGCGAAAGCCCGCGGCGTTTCCACCACCTCGCACCAGGGGTACTGGGATGCTGCCCGCCGGGTGCGCGGCGACGGCGCCGGAACCCGCGCCCTGATCGCGATCCTGCTGGCACATCGCACCATGCCTGCCGCCGCGCTGAGCGCCGCGATGGACTGCGCGGTGGTCTCGGGGTGCCTGGATACCGAGTCGGTGATCATCGACGCCCGCCGCGACACCAGCCCACTGGCGCCAGTGGTCCCGATCGGCGCGCTGGACCGCTACGACCGACCGCCACCATCGCTGACCGATTACGACGACCTACTCACCGGGAGCCCCTCATGAGCACCACCCCCAAGCCCACGACCGCGGACGCCGCCGCGCAAGCCTCCATCGGTGCCGCGGCCCGCGAACTTCATTTGCCCACGGTGCGCACCGAAGCGGTCCGCCTGGCCGAGATCGCCGACCGGGAACGTCAAACCCACCTGCGCTACCTCGCCGAAGTGCTGGCCGCCGAGGCCGGCGACCGCACCGAACGGCGCCGTGCCCGGCGCATCAACGACGCCAAGTTCCCGAGACTAAAACGACTGGCGGACTCGGGACGCGCCTCAATCCTTGGCGAAGCTGTACATCCGATAAGAGAACTCCCCCCTTTGCAGTGCGCGGTAGTACCGCGAGCCCTGCACGCCAGCAAGTTCGCGGCCCACGCCGTGCAGAAATGTCGGCAGTCGATCGATCAGGTCCAGGTATCGCTGCGAATTTTTCTCCATCGCGCGCACAACCTCTGCATTGATCACCCTCTCGGAAAGTAGCCGCATCGGGGCGTCGGCCAGCGCCGCCTCCCAGGCAGCGATACCTTCGCGGGGACGGAAATCGGCGTACAGGAAATGCCCTGCCGGACGCAGCACGCGCGCCACTTCAGCGAGGAAACGGGCAAACTGAGGATAGCAGTGCGAGGCTTCGACATTGACCACCGCGTCGAAGGATTGGTCGGCGAAGGGCAGGTTCTCGGCGTCGCCGTGCACGAAATCCAGACCGGGCAAGTTGTGCCTTTTTCGGCAAAAGTCGACGGCGGCCGCGTTCAAGTCCAGCGCCGTGTAGGAGGCTGGGCGCAAGGTGCGCGTGAGGTACGAGGCTCCGCCACCGTGGCCGCAACTGACCTCCAGCACCCGTTTGCCGCTGAGATCCGCCTGGGTCGCCGTGCGGTGGTAGAGCTGGATGGACCCCCGGTTGGGCTCGTCGGACGCCGCGAGCGGCACAGCCATCGGCGGATCCTCCTCGTAGGCCCAGTTGAGGAACAAAACTTCCTCGTCGGCGAGCAAGCGGGTAAAGAAGGGGTAGCACCTAGCCGCCAGTTTCTTGGCGAACGGGTTCTGCCACAGGCGAGCGATGAGGGCCGTGGGCACCAGGGCTACCAATGCCGCGATCGCGGCAAAAGCGGCTCCGCCGAGGGTCTTCGTCGCGGCCAACACGGCTCCGCCGAGGGTCTTCATTAGGGCTGGCCGCCGGTATTGCAGGGACATGATGCTCCATTCGGGTTGGTTTCGATAAAGTATGACAAGTGTGTTAACGAGCCACCGTGGCCCCGCCACTGACCGGCCCGCGTAGTAGCCCCTTGGGGGTTGTGGCTTCAACCAATCCGCTGGCAACCGATCCTGTCGAGTCGAAGCGCACCGTGTCACCGTTGGTCTGATGGAGTGCACAGGCCCCAGGAAAGCCCCACTGGCTGCAGGCGGGGGCCAGGGGAAGGATCTGGTGCGCCTGCGCGGGCGGTGAGGGCGCGAGAAATCCCACTGCTGAGCGGGGCCTCCGCTCCTCGTGACGTTCCTGGCGGATGCTGGGGTGTTACTTCCACGAACCAAGGGAGGCCCCTATAGGAGACGTGACCTCGACGAGCAACGCCGCAGCGGATTCGGCTACGGGTTCGCCGTCGATCAGCTCGAGTACAGCCGCAATCTGATCTTCGCCGACGGCGCGACGATGCAGCACGTCTTCGACACTGTAGTCGACCGGACCCGCTCCCGATTGGATGTGCCCAAGGTGCGCACCATTTTCGGCACCGCGCAGCGACCGCGCCGCACCCGCCGCAACTCATCCACCATCGAGGCCGCGATCGAGACACCTACGTTTGACCTGACCGTGTTCAAGCTGCACTTCGGGCGGTTGACCGGCAAGGCCTACACCAAAGGCGAACGCGTGCTGAGGTTCGAGGCGATCGCGCACAACACCGCGGAGTTGCGTTGCGGCAGGATGATCGAGAAGTTTCCCGAAATCGTGTCCCGCTTGGCCGGCGTGGTCGAGCGGTTCGCCACCGCGCTGGACTGCGTGGACACCGGATTCCTCAGTGACGGCGTCCTCGACGAGCTGCCCACCGCGTCAACGTTGGGCGCCACCCGCATCGGCGGTGTGGACCTCAACAAACCCCGCATGCACAACGCGCTGCGCGCCGCCCTCGCGCTGGCCCCCGCCCCGAACGGTTTCACCGTCGCCGAGTTCACCGCCAAAGTGCACGCCCTAAACGGTTCCGATCATTGCGGCTAGAGCGCCCGGCAAGCGGCCTACGACCTGCGCAAGCTGCGGGGCAAACAGCTCGTCCAGAAGCCACGCCGAGCACGCCGCTACCACGTCGGGGCACCCGCCGCACGCACGATCGCTGCCCTGCTCACCCTCCGTGACCAGGTCATTGCCCCGATCCTCGCGGGTGTCCGCAGCCCGAAGATGGGACGCAAACCTGCGCACTGGACACGCGTCGACCGTGACTACGAACGAATCCGCATCGACATGCAAACC
>JADGPH010000036.1 GCA_017882555.1 Thermoleophilia bacterium | reverse complement strand
GATCGAGAACCGCTGCCGGACCGGCGTTGTGGCGAGAATACCGCTCTCGTAGGGGAGAGACTTGACCGCGTTGGGCTTCGGGCGCGCAACCTTGCTGAGCCCGAGGATGGCGCCACCGACAACCAAACCGGCGCCCATGAAGACCAGGATGGGAAGGTAGTCCCAGAGTCTCACGTCGACCCCGGTCTACGCGTCGATGAGGTGTACACGCGGGACTGGCACGGATTGCACGCTACCAATGGCTGGGCCTTTGTGCATCTTTGTAACGAACGGCGCATTCTGGTTGTCACAATCGGCGCAAACTTCCCCGCAATTACCGATGATCTGCGAGCCGATCTCCGTTCGGCGGCCCGCCACCGGCAACTCTAGTCCACAACCAACCAACGTCAGCGCTGACGAGTGACCCACCATACGCCGATTCCCACCCCGAGCCCGATCAGCAGGAGCGGAATAAATAAGGCGAGCGCAATGGAAATGATGATCTTGAGAACCACCAGCCCGAGCAGTACAACGACGACTCCGATCAGGATCCACGCAGCAGTCGACATCAACCAACCTCCACATCTTGGACGGCACTTGCTGCGATCGTAACGGTAGGTTCTCGTGCATGGATCGCATCGACTACTTCGCACGCGTTGTGGCGGAGTCCCCGACGGTCGCCCGCGCCCGGTTTGCGTACGCCGTTGAGCTCCAGCGGGTCGACCGTCATCGGGAGGCGATCACCCAATACCGCGCCTACCTCGATCTCCAGGAAGACGAGGGCAACGCCTGGGGGCGGCTGGCCGAAGCGCTCGGGGCGATCGGTGAGCCCGACCAGGCGGCAGACGCCTATCTGGCAGGAATCGATCAGGCGCTGAAATTCGGTCACCGCGGGATGGCCGACGAGCTCCGGGCCGCACTTGAGGAGTTGTAGGCGTGTCGGTGCGCGCCTCCGCCCAGTTCTCGCCGCGGGCAGCCGGACGGTTCTGGTGGCGCAACATGACCGTGGGCCGCAAGACGGTGATGGTGACGTTATTCCCGCGCTTCCTGGAGGCGATCGCGTATCTGGCGGTCATGGGGCTCGGCCTCGGCGCGTATGTCAACACGCTCAACGGCGTCGACTACGTGCGGTTCATCGCTCCCGGCGTGGCGGGCTCCACGGTGATGTTCGGGGCCATTCTCGAGACGACCTACAACGCGTTTGTGCGTATTCACGTGCGGCGCGTGTATGAGGCAGCTGTCACCACACCGTTGTCGGTCCAGGACGTGGTCGTCGGCGAGTACCTGTGGGCAGCGACACGGGCGTTGGCCTACGGAACCATCTTCCTCGTCGTCATGACCGTCTTTGGACTGGTGTCCTCACCGCTCGCGGTGCTGTGTGTGCCGGTCATGCTCGTGGGCGCGGTGGTCTTCGCCGTGCTGGGAATGCTCTACACCGCGTTCGTCACCAACATTGAGAGCTTCAACATCTTCTTCACGGCGATTCTGACGCCGATGTTCCTGTTCGGCGGCGTGTTCTTTCCCTTCGATCGCCTTCCGGAATGGGCCCAAGCGATTGCCTGGGTCCTGCCGCTTGCGAACCTCGTTGAGGTATTGCGCGCGCTGACACTGGGGCACGCGACGACGTTCACCGCGCTCCACATGGCGGTACTCGTCGCCATGGCGATCGTGCTATTTCCCATCCCGCTCATCAAGATGGCACAGACTCTGCGCCGCTAGATGCACCGCGCCGACGACCGTTGGCGCGGTGCATCGGTTGCGCACGGCCTAGACGACCGGCACCAGGCGAGCAACGCCCGTCGAGTGAGCTGCGTGTTGCACGGCCGCGGCGACGTCTCGTACGAGGTTCGTGCTAATCACCGACGGCACGACCAGGTCCGCCGACACACTGCCGTCCTCGTCGCGACACAGCGCCGAGATCGCCTCTGCGGCTGCCAAGAGCATCGCATCGTTGATCTCCGTGGCCCGTACCGCGAGCGCACCCTTCCAGATCCCCGGGAACGCAATCGCCGAGTTCAGCTGGTTTGGTGCGCCCGGAAGCGCACTCGCGTACACGGTGGCACGACTCAGCGCTTCGGGGCTCGTGCCCTCCAGATTGAAGACGATCGCATCAGCGCCGAGCTCGTCCAGACACGCCGCCGTAGCCGGGCGGTCGAATCGCACCAATGCGTCAGCGCCACCCAGGGAGTCGGTGATCGTCCCCACCCCGGCGGCGCTCAAGAGTGCAACGGTCCCGTATCCGGCCGGGGTGTCTTGACCCGTGACGGCAATCGTGGCCGACGAGAGCGACTTGCCCACAACTGCCAACGCGTTGGTCAGGGCAGCGAGGACCGCCACGGCGGTGCCGTGCTGGCGATCATGGAGCACCGGAATATCCAAGCGGGCATTGAGCGCCTCGTGGATCTCGAAGCAGCGCGGGGCGGCGATGTCGGACAGGTGAATCCCGGCGAAGACCGAGCTGCACAGCGCCACCGTATCGACAATCCTCCGGGGGTCACTCGTATTGACCGGCAAGGGGAATGCATCGATCCCGGCCAGATTTCGCAAGAATAGGCTCTTCGCCTCGCACGCCGGCAACGATGCCTCGGCACCGATGTCACCGAGACCGAGGACGTCGCTCCCGTCGGAGACCACCATCAGGCTGTTGGCTTTGATCGTGTAGTCCCAGACCTGGTCAGGATCGTGGTGAATCGCCATGCACACGCGGGCAACACCCGGCGTATAGGCCATCGAGAGGTCGTCGCGGTTGGCAATCGGAGCACGCGTCCTCATGCCGATCGCGCCGCCTTCGTGCACGATGAGCACCTGTGAAGCGACCGACGCCACCCTCACGCCCGCAAGCGCCGAGATGGCTGCGACGACGGCGTCACCGTGCTCGCCATCGCGCACGTAGACCTGGTAGTCGCGCGTGACCGTGGTTGTTGTCGACCAGACGATGTCCGCCCCGCCTACCCGGCCTCCGGCCTCGCTGATCGCGGCGACCACCTTGCCAAAGGTTCCCGTCGCGGCAGGAACGATGGCGCGGATGATGAGACTGGAGTTGATATCCGGCATTGCGACCTCAGGGTCGTTCGGGCGAAATGGACAGCGGCAATCCTAGCCGACGTCATGGGTCGTGCAGCCGGCTCGCTGTCCCATCCGGCCACCACCGGGCGGTCCCCCGCCGCAGTCCCTACCCGGCGGCGAGGTGCGTGGCCGCTCGCACACGACGGACAAGCGCCGGGCGTACCCGGACTAGCTGGTGTTGCTGTTGACACGCACGAACTTCCAGGCGGCGGTCCGAACTTCCGGCCCGGGACCCGTACCCGTCGCGGCGATGCTTTGGACCGTCACGAGGGTCGTCCCCGTCGCCAGATGTACCTGGAGCGAGGTTGGCTGCGACACCCCTGGAACGATCGAGAGGCTGCGGACCTGTCCACCACCGAAGTTGATTCGCACGGTGCCTGCCCGCACAAAGCTGTACGCCGAAAGCTCGATGGAGAAGGTGCCCCCGTGCGGCGTGTAGAGCGCCACTGTGCCGGTGGGCTTCCTGAGCGACCATTCGGTCGTGGTCGAGAAGCGTTCGAATCCCTGGTCGAAGACGGCAAGTGCCGGAGCGGCAGGCGCGGTCACCCGCCAGACGGCCGTGCCGTCGGGATAATCGCGCTCGAGGGCATAGCCGGGTGGTGGATTGAGGGTATCCGGCGACGGCGACCCCGATTCGCGAAATGCCCACGGGTTCACGACCACGACGCGCACACCCGCGGCCGCAAGGTTCGCCGCGGAATCCGGAAGTCGGGGATCCCCCACCATGCGGCCAAACGCGTTGCCAACCGACGACTCCCCGAGGGCGCCGTTCGCAATCGGCCAATGATGGATGGTCTGGCCGTACATCCAGATGCGATCCATGAAGCTCGAGTACGGCAACGGCTGGATCGATGAAGCCGGGAGCTCCATCAGGATCCCGTCCGGTCGTTGGGTACTCAGCCACTTCCACACCGCAAACTGGCTCGCCGGTGCGCTGTTGGGGCCGTTCACGACGAGAGGCGGCGCGCTGGGGATCGGCAGCGCGACCGGAAGCTCAATCGCCGATATCAACACGGCACCGACGCCGATCAGGATCCCGTTCAGCCGGGTGCTACGCGTAACCAGGTAGTTCAGCGCCAGGGCAGCCAGCGCCAGGATCACCACCATGACCGGCGCGCCAAAGCGCGCGTAGGCCCGCAGGAACGGAACAACCCGCCACACCTCATAACTCGGTGTGCTGAACGACACGCCGAAGATTCTGTACGGGCTCGCGAGGCTGAACAGCACCAATATCACCACGAGGGGCCCCGCGATGAGATTCATCAGCCGCATTCGCAGCGGCATCGGGGACCACCTGTGCCACACGATCACAACCCATGCCACCCCGAGGGCAATCGTCGACCAACCAAGGAAGACCGTCGCTTCTCCACCCGCGGCGCCGCCCCATGCACTGCCGACCAGCGTCGTCATCAAGCGACTGTTGTGCGAGGGCCAGATGTAGTCGCCGAAGCTGGAGCCATACAGGCTCAGTTGAATCTCAGTCCGGGAAAATGAGCTCGTTACCGTGCTCCCGCTGGTCAACAGCAGGACCACCAGGGGAGCGATCACTAGGCCGCCAACGCAGATCAGCAATTCGGCGAGCCGACTGAGTGACGCACGAATCCCGGCGACGTTCCAGACGCGGATCAGGCCGACAATGGCGATCACACTGGCGATGATCATGCACATGAACCCGAAGTACGGATCGGTCATCCACGCGAACATGAGCACGAGCATGATCCAGATGGAACGTCGAACTCCCGGCCGCTCCATCCAATAGATCCCGGCGATGATCAACAGCGGAAAGCAGGCCAGGTTCGACAGCGGTACATGAATGCCCAGACGGTAGGTCAAGTATGGACTCAGCATGAGCGCGGCCCCGGCCCAACCCGCCGCGATCATCCCGGCACCGAGCCAGCGCACCAGCCAGTACATGGTGCCCGCGGAGCTGACGAGGCTCAGGATTGCCACGATGCTCAGACCTGCAGAGGGAGTCCAGATCCTGGCGATCGCGACTCCCGGACCGAAGGAGACGATCTGTTCAAGATTCGACGCGGGGACGATGGGGCGGCCAAATGGTGCTTCGATCGCTGTTTGGACAGCTGTCCCGACCAACTTCAGGCCATGGGTGCTGAAGTACCAGAGATCGTTGTAGTAGCCGGTGGGATCGCTGAAGTTCCCGCCACCCGGAATCCGCGTGCCGAGGTGCAGCACCAACGGCCAGGTCATCGCAAGTGCCATGGCGAGGTATGCGACGCCAACTCCAACGATTTCCGTGAGAGGCCGGGGTCGTCGTCGCCCAAACAGGCTGGAGGGTGTCAGGAAATGCTCGAACACACGGTCCTTTATCGGATACTGATTGCCGATCACGCAAACGCGCCGGTCAGCCATACGCCACAGCATCCCACTGGTGCGTCATCACATATGGGTCGCGGGGCATTATTGCCGCTGGTCCGTGCAGACGTGCGATACGGACGAAAACCGCGATCGCTAAGATCCCGCAGCGATCGTGACTGTGAGACCCCCATCACGCTGCACTGACGCCGGCGGTGCGCCGTGACCGCACGCCGCGCGTGGGTCGGTTCGGGTCTGGCGGTGAGCGCCGGCATTGGGATCTGGAGCATCGGCAACTGGATCTTCTTTGTCTTGGTCGGTCGCCTCCTCGGTCCTCGTGACTACGGGTTGGTCGCCGCACTGTTGTCCGGGTGCCTTGTCATCTACGTGCTGTGCAGCGGTTTGGGGCCGGCGCTCGCCGGGTCCAATCGCGGACATCCCCCGAACGCCATCTTTGCCCGGGCAGTGCGCATCGCGATCATGACCACGGCGGTAGTGATGGCGATCGGCGCTGCCGTGGTCGTCGTCGTCGGCACAACGATCTCCGGCTTCCCCACCACTGCAACACTCGGGGCCGTGGCGGTGTTGGCGGGCATAGCCGTGTTCCCGCTCTCGATGGGCCAGCTCCAAGGCGAGGGCAACTTCACCGGCTATGGCCTGGGACTGGTGACCGTTGGCGTCACGCGGCCGCTGGCGTTCGTCGCGCTCTGGTTCGGCGGGGTGAGAGTGCTGTCCCCGATGCTCGGCACGTCGGCCTCGTGGATCATCGGATCGGCCGTCACCCTCGTGCTGGCCCGTCGGGCCCTGCACACCACGCCGATCAGCCCCACGTCGATTCAGTGGGACGGGTTTCGCCGGGCTCTGCTCCCCAATGCCGTGGGAGTCACCGCGATCGCTGTTCTGACCAATGCTGATGTCATCACAGCCAGGCTCGTGCTCCACAGTCGCGAATCGGGCCTCTTCGCGGCCGCGTCGGCGATCTCCCAAGGGCTGTTCTTGGTGCCGCAGGTGTTTATCACGCTGCTGATACCGCGACTCGCGGCTCGGCGCGCAGAGGGACGGTCCTCCGCCACACTCGCGGCAACCGGGTTTCTCGGCACGACCGTGACCGGGGCGATCTTCGTCGGCCTGATGCTGCCGCTGGGCCAGTTGCTGATGCGCCTGACCTACGGCGGTGCATTCCGCGATTCGGGCAACCTCTTGCCATTCTACGGGGTGGCGATGACGGGCATGGGTTGCACGATCGTGCTGCTCTACCACCAACTGGCGCGCCGCGACTTCCGGTATTCGTGGTGCCTACTCGGGATTGCGGGGGCACAAATCGCGAGCCTCGCCCTGTTTGCGCGGAGCTCGAACGCAATCATCGCTGTTGATCTTGCGTGCGCGGTTGCGGCGGTGGTCGTGCATGAGGTGCTCGCCCGAGGCTCCGGCGAGCGCATCATCGATGGGCTCCGCCGGCTTTCGTCTGCTGCGACGGCCAGAGCGCGGGTGCCCCGAACCTAAGCCCGCCGGTGCGTGGCTGCGGCGACCGCTCGTTGGGTGCACCGCCCGTTACCCGGTGATTCAGGCGCGCAGTGACTCGACCGCGGTGGCCAAATCCTGTCGCTCACGTTCTCGGGAGAATCGTTCGACCGCGCGCACCCTGGCGGCTACGGCGCGGCGCGCGGACCCGTCAGCATCGCCCAGGATGTCCGCGATCGCAGCCGCGAGACTCGCCACGTCCCCCGGCGGCACCGCGACGCCGGCGTCCGCCCCCATTACCCCACGCACACCCGGGAGCGCCGACGCAATCACCGGAGTTCCGCAGGCCATGGACTCGATCAACACGATGCCAAACGCCTCTTCGTGGGTCACCGACGGCAAGACGGTCACGGCGGCAGCACGATAGAGATCAACCAGATCCTCAGAGGAAACACTGCCGGTGAAGCGGAACGAGCCGTGGGGGAGCATTCGCGCAGCGAGCCGTTGATAGTGAGGTCGCAGCTCTCCTTCACCGGCAAACACAACCTGCGCTTGGTCGCTGAGATCCTTCAGGGCCATCGCCGCGATGAGCTTGTCGATTCCCTTGAACGTGCCCGCTTGGTTCATCGTGCCGACAAACAGCACGACCGGTCGATCGGGCTCGAGCCCGAGTTGGCGACGTCGTTCGATGCTGATCTCAGACGGAGAGAAATGCTCGGTGTCAATCGAATACGGCAGCTCCCGAAGGTTCATGAGCTTCAGGCCCGCGATTGACGAATGTTGGGCATAGTCGAACGAGCTCACGAGCACCTCGCGCGCGCCACGCAGGACAAACGGTGCGCCAAATCGTCGATGGACTCGCAAGAACGCGCCGCGCGCGCCGCCCCAGATGACGTCCATATGGAAGTAGACGAGGTATGGCGTCTGAGACTGTCGGGCGCCCAGTGCCGCTGGCTCGGCACCCCCAAAGAACGGGTAGTGGATGATTATGGCGTCGTAGTTGCGAACGCGGCACGCGAGGCTTGGAACAAACGCCGACAGGCCGTGGCGCACAAGTGGCCTGAGCCGATGCACCACGATCCCGTCAACCATCTCGCGGCGGGGTCTGTGGCCATGCGCGGGACACAGCACCTCGACCTGGTGTCCGAGCTCGCGCAGCGTCCGCGCCTGGCGGGCAGCGGCATTTCCGATACCGCCCTGGTACGGCGGGTAGGCGCACACGACGATGGCAATTCGGATGCCCGCGATCTCACCCGGAGCTTCGTCAGGCGCTGCGCCCCGGCGCCCACCGGTCCCGCGGGGGTCGGGCATGCTCAGGAACTCAGCCGCTGCAAATCGGCGTTCACCATCATCGCGATGAGTTCCTCGAAACTCACCCGGGGCTCCCAGCCGAGCTTGGTCCGCGCCTTGGTCGCGTCACCGACGAGGATATCCACCTCGGCCGGCCGGACAAATCGTGGATCGGTGTCCACGTGGTCGTTGGGGTCAAGTCCGACCTGGGCAAAAGCGAGCTCGACCAAACGCTCGACCGTATGGGTCTTTCCCGTGGCGATCACGAAGTCGTCGGGTGTGTCCTGCTGAAGCATCAGCCACATCGCGTGCACGTAATCACCAGCAAAGCCCCAGTCGCGCTGCGCATCCAGGTTCCCGAGCGACAACCGCTCGGCGAGCCCCAGCTTGATCCGGACTGCGCCATCGGTGACCTTGCGCGTCACAAACTCAAGACCTCTGCGCGGAGACTCGTGGTTAAACAAGATCCCCGAACAGCAGAACATGTCGTAGCTCTCGCGGTAATTGACTGTGATGTAGTGGCCGTAGCACTTGGCTACCCCGTATGGACTCCGGGGGTGCAGCGGGGTCAGTTCGGTTTGCGGCGTCTCGCGCACCATGCCGAACATCTCGCTCGAACTGGCCTGGTAGAAACGAATCGCCGGATTGACCTGACGAATCGCCTCGAGCATGCGGGTCACACCAACCGCGGTGAACTCCGCGGTCAGGACCGGCTGACTCCAGGACGTCGGCACGAATGACTGCGCGGCCAGGTTGTAGACCTCATCGGGTTCAGCCACCGCGAACGCTGCCATCAGCGACGGCTGGTCGAGCAAGTCGCCTTGCACCAGGTGCAGCCGATCCAGGATGTGATCGATGCGCTCATGGGAATCCGTGGATGCCCGACGGACCATGCCCCACACCTCATAGCCCCTGTCCAGAAGGAACTCGGCCAGGTAGGAGCCGTCTTGTCCGGTGATCCCGGTGATCAGTGCGGTGGGCATTCGTGGATACTCCTACTCTGCGACGCGGGCGCGCCACCAGTCAAGTGTGTCAACGAGCGTCTGGTCCAGTCCGATCTCCGGTTGCCAGCCCGTCTCGGCGGTCAGGCGATGCGCGTCGCCATAGAGATCGGGTTGCTCGCCACCGCGCACAAGGGTAGAGCTTCTGACCAGTCGGACGTCGACCCGCGTCATCTGCACCAGGCGCTCGATGAGGTCCTGGATCGAGAGCGACCGTCCCGAGCAGACCAGGTACGGGGCGCCGGGCGTGCCCGCGCCAAGGAGCGCGCTGTAGGCGCGCACCACGTCGCGCACGTCGGTGAAATCACGGCGGGTGGTGAGATTTCCGATCTGGATGTCCACATGGTCGAGCTGCTCGTGCTCCGCCTGCGCGATTTGTCGTGCGACGTTTGGCAGCACGAATCGGGCATCTTGACCCGGCCCGATGTGGTTGAACGCTCGGACACGCAGCACCGGCAGGCCATATCCAAGGTGGTACTGCCCGGCGGCCAGATCGGCAGCGGCCTTCGATGCACCATAGGGCGAGATCGGAGACAGCAGCGTCGCTTCGGTGACGGGAAGTGCGGACCGTGCAACCTGGCCGTAGATCTCACCGCTGGTGATGACCAACAGCCGTGGCGGCTCGGCAAGCGCCCGCGCCGCCTCGAGCACCGAAAGTGTTCCGCCGAGATTGACTGCCCAGGTCGCAACGGGGTCGGCGAATGACGCCCCCACGGACGCCGCGCCTGCAAGGTGGATGACCGCATCCGGCTGGGCGGCCGCAAACACGGAACGCACGGCATCGGCATCGGTGATGTCGGCCTCGCGCACGGTGACACCAACCGGAATGGACTCCGCCGCGTCAGGGCGCACCAACCCCGCCACCCGATGACCGTCAGCGGCCAGCGCCTGGGCAAGATGATGTCCCACGAACCCCGAGATTCCGGTGACCAACACGTCCATGGCCACCGCGTCAGGCTCCCCACCGATGGGACTCGCCGGCGACCGTCATCGACCGCTTCGCCTCACAGACGCCATATCCCGGCGAGATCACGATCGGGTGGACCCCGTGGCCCCATCGCCTGTGGGCTGTACCGGGTCCGGTGGCGGGCTGATCCGAGAGCCGCGAGGGGTCGTGCGCAAGCCCCCCGCAATACGTGAGGCGGCGAGCAGTACCTCTCCGAGAATTCCCACCGCCACACCCAAGAGCCGCCCGCGCCAGCCGGGTCGGTGTTTGATGATGAAGGGCGCCATGGTGCGAAAGTAGGCGGCGTTGGCCACCTCTGGCCGTTTGCCATCGACATTCGAGCCCGCACCGACGTGAATGACGTCGACACCCGGCCAGTACTGCACGCGCCACCCGTTCTCCACGAACCGCAGACTGAGATCGATGTCTTCCGCGTACATGAAAAACTGCTCGTCAAAGCCGCCGACCTCGTGCAATGCGGCGCGGCGCATCAACATAAATGCCCCGCTCACGCTTTCCACGTCGCCTGCTTGGCTGTCCGGTAACCAACCCACCGTATACCGCTGCGACCGCCGCCCGCGAAAGGTGCGATCGAGGCCCGTGAAATAGCAGAACGATGACCACAAGGTCGGGAAACCGCGCTTACAGCGGCGATCGAGACGACCATCGGGATCGACCAGGCGTGCGGTCAACAGGCCCACGTCAGGTTGCGACCATAATTCATCGAGACATCGGCGGAGCCCCCCGGCGGGGATGACAGTGTCGGGATTGAGCACCAAGACCGCTTGTCCTTTGGCCCGTCCGAGTCCGAGATTGTTCGCGCGCGCGAACCCGACGTTGTCGGATAGCGGCGTGGCGGTCACCCATGGAAAGTCCGCCGCGGCCCCAATCGTGTCGTCCCCCGAACCGTTGTCGATGACCTCGACGTCCATCACGACATCCGGCCGGTTGGCATCCAGGCTCGCAAGGCATGCGCGGAGCAGAGCGCGACAACGATATGAAACGATCACCACGGTGAGCTCTGTCTCGGGCACAGCGCTCATGTCTGTGAACTTCGCGGTGGCTCCGCCGGGGCTGAGATCGATTGATCGGCGGCGCGTGGTAGTCGGGACATGCCCGTCGTCGCGGCCCCCGTACCGACACGCTCGGCCACGATGAACGATGGCCGTGCCCGCACCTCGTCGAAGACTTTGCCCACGTACTCGCCAACGATGCCGAGCGTCAGCAGCTGTACTCCGGAGATCAGCAGCACGACCGTCATCAACGACACCCAACCGGGAGTGCTGTTGCCTCCCGCCTCCCCGCCGATGAGGGCCCATGCCGCACCCAACAGGGCGAGTCCGGCTGCGACGAATCCGAAGAGCGTAACCAGTCGCAGCGGCAGCTTCGAAAACGAGAAGATGGCATTGAGAGCGCCCGACGTGCGCCGACGAAACGAGTACTTGGTCGTCCCGGCAAAGCGTACGGCCCGCTCCACGTCGACCGGCACCTGCCGGAATCCGACAAACGCGCGCAGACCTGGGAAATAGCGACCGTGCTCGCTCATCGAGTTGATGGCATCCACGACGGGGCGGCTCATCAAGCTGAAGGGCCCCGCATCCCTGGGCAGTTCCACATCGACGATCCGCGCGGCAATCCGATAAAAGGCGGAGAACGCTGCGCGCTGCAGCGGGGCCTCCTTGCGATCCTGCCGCACGGCAAACGCGACGTCGGCTCCGCCCTCCCAGGCGTGAATCAACTTCGGCAGCGCTTCCGGGGAATCTTGGAGGTCGGCGTCCATGACAATGACGGCGTCGCCGCAGGCTTCGTGCAGACCGGCATGGATGGCGGCCTCGTGACCGAAGTTGCGGGACAAGAACGCGCCGCGGACACGCCCGTCCTGTTGGGCAAGCTCCGCGATGATCGCCCGAGACAGGTCGCGCGACCCGTCGTCGACAAACACGATCTCGATGTCGTGGCCCACGTCCGCGAGTGAGGCAACCAGCCGGCGGTGCAATTCGCCGAGCACTTCTTCCTCGTCGAAGACGGGAACGACGATAGAGATAAGCGGCGTGACTGCCTCCTGGAGCCCAGTGTGGGCGAAACTATATCGGCCGTGGTCTCGGCCGAGCACCTGACGACCGCGTGTGTACCAATCCGCTGCACCTGCGACCGCCCGACCCGGGCCCCGATGGCAACGGGCCGAAGATACGCGCTGATGGTCAGATGCCCGAGACGTCAGCCGTCCAGACAGCCGGGGACCGACGTCCCGGGTGATAACTCGTCCCGGCTGGGCTCGGTAGTAAGGTCTGTGTCGTGGCGCGCATCGCGATCGCCACGTGTACTCGGTGTCATCTGCCGATCAAGGACGACCTGTCATCGCCGTGGGACATCAAACGTGCCAGGAAGTGAAGTGTCGCCCGGCCGTCGTCGGTGCGTTCATCCCGGGCACCCGACCCGGACCGGGTGGGACCGAATGAATCGACTCATGCGCGTCGGCTTCGATATGGCACCCGCCGCGTCCCAATCGGCGGGGATCAGTCGGTACACCAGAGACCTCTCTGCTGCGCTGGGTCGGACCCCAGGCGTCCACATCGAGCGACTCGTGGCCCCCAATGCGGCAGGCCCAGGGCAGACCCATCGGGCGGTCCGTGGAGCGGGCCGCATGCTGACCTACTACCCCGCGCTGCTGGACCGAACCGCGGTACATCGCCACGTCGACGTGATCCACTGCCCCGGACCGATGGTACCGCTGAGGACCGCACTGCCCCTGGTGGTGACCGTGCATGACGTCCTGGCATGGCGGGCTCCGGAGCTATTCTCGCGCGCCGGTGCGGCCCAGCAGCGCCTGTTGGTGTCCCGCGCGGCGAAACGCGCACAGCGCATCCTCGTCGCCTCGGAGTACACCCGTCGTGAACTCGTTGACTTGGTGGGTATCTCTCCCGAACGCGTCACAGTCGTGCCGCTCGGGGTCGACCGACGCTTCCAGCACATCGAGCCCGACCCCGTGCAGCTCGCCCACCGCTTTGGCATTCCGCCGACTCCATTCGTGCTGTGGGTGGGGACCCCGGAGCCACGCAAGAACCTGACGACGTTGCTGCGTGCGTTTGGCCTCGTGCGGCGACGCGCCCCCGAGTGCGTACTGGTCGTCGTGGGGATGGATCGCGTCACGGACGACGACCTCGAACGCGAGCTCGAGCGCCTGGGGTCGAGCGTCATCCGACCGGGGTTTGTCACCGACGATGAGTTGGTGGCGCTCTACTCGTCCACGGCGTGCCTCGTATTCCCGTCACTCTATGAAGGCTTTGGCCTGCCGCCACTTGAGGCGATGGCCTGCGGAGCACCGGTCGTGGCGTCGAACCGAAGCAGCATTCCCGAGGTCGTCGGTGGCGCGGGAATCCTGGTCGATGCCACCGATGCCGATGACATCGCCGACGGCATCGAGCGCGTTGTGCTCTCCGAGGAGACCTCCGCCGACCTGCGGCGGCGCGGCCGCGAGCACAGTCGTCAGTTCACGTGGGACCGCTGCGCCCAACTGACGGTCGCGGCCTACCATGAGGCGCTTGCCGACGAATGATCAACGATCGGAATTGATGCGCGTCATCCCGACCGAGATTCCTGACGCCGTCATCATCGAGCCTCGGATCTTCCACGACGAGCGCGGGTTTTTCGTCGAGACCTCACGTGCGGAGTGGTTCCGCGACCTCGGGATCACCCATGACTGGGTCCAGGACAATCACTCGCGCTCCAGGCGTGGAGTCCTTCGAGGCCTGCATTTTCAGACCCACCCCGGCCAAGCCAAGCTCATCCGATGTGCCCGCGGCCGGATCCTTGATGTCATCGTCGACCTGCGACGCGGATCGCCGCGCTTCGGCCACGCCGTCGCGGTCGAACTCAACGATGAGACCGCGCGGATACTCTACGTGCCGATCGGCCTCGCACATGGATTTGTGGTGCTGAGCGACGTCGCCGACGTCGTCTACCGCTGCTCGGCGTACTTCGATCCGACAACCGAGGCGGGCATCGCCTGGAACGATCCGGATGTCGCGGCACCGTGGCCGGACATGGACCTCACCGTTTCGGAACGCGACCGAGCTGCGCCGCGGCTTGCCGAGATCGCCGATCGGCTCCCGTTTGACTACACGTCGCGTGGCGACGACCCCCGCTGACCTCTATCAACCCATGGTCTGCTCGGCGTTGCGAATCGCCCTCCACGCCGTCTGACCCATTCGGCTGTGCGTGAACTGGGCGGCGCGGGTCGGCCCGGCACGGCGCAGTTGATCGGCGAGTTCAGTACCGCCGGCGGCCCTCAAGCCCTCGGCGATACCGTTGACAGTTGGTGGCACCACCAGCGCCGCGTCCCCGACAACCTCGCTCAGCGCACCGCGGTCGCTGACGACCAGCGGCGTCCCGCAGGCAAGCGCCTCGAGCGCCCCGATCCCGCAGCCGTCGTAGAACGAGACGCATGCGGCAACCCGTGCCGCCGACAAGAGGTCGGCGCGCTGATCGTCACTGACCGGTCCGAGATACCGGACGCCTTCCACGACCCCGTGCCCGCGTCGCCCGCGGGGTGCACGGTCAGCCGAGACCAGCTGAAGCCCACGCTCACCCAGGCACGCGACGGCATCGGTGAGGTGCGCGAGGTTGGCGCGCAAGCCGGCATCACCGATGGCCATGCAGTACCGATCAAGTCCAAAGTGGGCAGCGACACGCGCCGCAGCGCCGGACCGTCGCGTGAACGCCGCGGCGGGGGCAGGGGCAACAACGTGGACCCGGTCGGGCGGGATGTCCAACACCGAGACGACATCGACCCGCGCGACCTCCGAGGCGGCGATCACCAACCGGGCGTCCCGAACCGCCCGTGCCGACTGCGCGCGCGTCCGGCCGCGTTCGTGGACGCCCAACCACTCATGGTGGGTCGCAAACAGCGCGTCGTGCATGACCACCGCGATCGGCGACGTCGTCCGCACGGGACTGATGTGGCTGAAGATCGACATGTCAGGCGCGAGGCGCGCGAGCATCTGGTGCGCATCACCACGCCAGCGGCCCATGTCACGGTGGCCGATCCCTGCGTGCCCAATCCCCGGAGCGATGCGATCGACCGCCGTGGGCCAAGCGATCAGCGCCCAGATGTCGTCGTCGGGGTTGGCCCGCACCGCGAGTGCGGTGGTCAGCACCTGCTGGTACCGCCCGACATCGGTGTCGTCGGTCAGCGGTCGCCCGATCATGTGCCAGTCAACCGCGACGCGCAAGCCACGGGCCACAGGCGCGGCCTCACTCATCGCGCACCTCCGCGTAACACGCACACGTGCGCGCGGCGGTGTGGGTCCACGACAACCGGGCGGCGCGACTACGCGACCCCTGGGCCAGCTGCTCACGCAAGTGCGCGTCTTCGGCCAGCCCGTCGAACGCCTCGGCCCACACATCGGGGTTGAAGCCAGGCACGACGAGACCCGTCGGCCCAAGCACCTCGCCAAGAGCCGGGATGTCGCTGGCCACGATCGGGATGCCGTGCGCCATCCCGGCAAGGGCGGGCACGCTGAACCCGTCGATCCGCGAGGGCACCACGGCCCCGACTGCGCCCGTGCGCAACTCCGACAACTGGGCCGGCGCAAGCGCGCCGTGAATCTGGGTGCGTGCGTCGACCCCGAGCGCGGTCGCCAATCCCGCCAGACGATCGCGGCGCCGCCGATCGTCGACTCCCGCGATCACCAACCGCAGACCATGACGAGGGTTGGTGCGCGCGAGGGCCCGGACGGCGAGGGCGGCGTTGGTGTGCGGTTCGCGGTTGCCGATCACCAACAGATATGGCTCCTGGTCAGTCCCCCCGACCGTTTGGCGCGCGAAAACCCGTTCGGGAGCCCCGTACGAGATGACCCGAATGCGATGTGCGGGAATGGCGAGCAACTCGGTCAGGTCGTTGGCCGTCGCCTGCGACGGCACCAGCACCAGCCGCGCCCACAGAAGACGATCGAGGAAGCGGTTATAGCGTCGGCGCGCACGCGATCGACCTGCACCCAGCTCGATCGCGGGAAACCGCAGGGGTATGAGGTCGTGACAACTGGAGATCTGGACGGGCGCCGCGATCGCTGTGTCGGGAGAGGTCAGGTGGACGAGATCCGCGACCTCGGTCTGCGCGGCGATCGCGTCCGTAGAGCGGCGGGTCCGGACCCAATCGGCGCGGCCGTGGCGGCGCGGCAGGCGGCGGATCACAAAATCGTCGGGTCCGGGAACGTCCGGGGCCACGATCAGATCCGGGCGCTCGACGACGGGCAGCCTGCGCATCGCACCAATCACGCCACGCACGTAGGTTTGCGTGCCACGTTCGGTGTCGGGGCCGCTGAGCGGCATCGCATCAAGCAGCACCAAAGACGCCATCACCCGTCAAGCCTACTGCACGGCCAGTTCCCCGACGATGGCGAGCCCCACAGGGGCCCACGGCGATGCTCCTCGCTAGGCTCTTCGAACCCGATGGCCCCGTACATCCACACCCACCGCTTTCGCATCGCCATGTCTGAGGTGGATGTCGCCCAGATCCACTTCACGGCGCTGTTTCGTTGGATGGATCGTGGGCTGAGTGAATGGCTGGCCAACACCGGGCATCCATTTACCGAGATCTTGGCCGACGGCCCGGGAATTCCCGTTGTCGACGCCCACGCGCAGTTTCGCAGGCGCATCCTGCTCGACGATGAGATCGATCTCACGACGTGGATAGCGGCCGTGGGCACCGCGTCCTTTCGGAGCCGGCACTGGTTTGCGCGCAATGGCGAGTTGGTGGCCGACGGCGAGCTCATTCACGTCTGTCTGGACCGCCTCTCTCGGACCACGATCAGCGCCCCGAGCTGGCTGCGGGAGCTGGCCACGTCCGACGAGTGGCGACCGATGGACCTCGGCCACGAACCGCCGCACGGATCGGCTGCGACCCTCTAGAGCAGGGGCAGATACCGATCGAGTTCGTACTGGGTAACCTGCGCGCGGTATTCCTCCCACTCCGCGCGCTTGATCTCGATCAAGCGGCTGTAGATGTGCTCCCCGAATGCGGTCAGCAGCAGTTCCGAGGCTGCGGCAATTTCGACCGCATCGCCAAGCGTCGAGGGCAGTTGCTCGACCCCGGCCCGCATCCGTTCCAGGTGCGAAAGGTGATAGAGGTTCATCTCCATCGCATCGGGTAGCTCATAGCCCCGCGCGATGCCTTCCAGGCCGGCGTGGAGGATCGCGGCAAAGGTCAGGTAGGGATTGCACGCGGGATCGGGACCACGGAGCTCGGGGCGGCCCGCGGTGCTATCCGGAACGACCCCTTGCTGGGGAACCCGGACGACCGCCGAGCGATTGCGCTGACTCCAGGCGACGTACACCGGGGCCTCGAAGCCGGGCACTAGGCGCTTGTAGGAGTTCACCCACTGGGCAAACACCAGACACAACTCACGAGCGTGGCGCAGGATCCCAGCCACAAACCCCCGGCCGACTGCGGACAGCTGACCCGGCTCGCCGGGATCAAAGAAGGCGTTCTGACCGCCGGCGATCAGCGCAACATGTGTGTGCATGCCGCTGCCGTTGGCATCCATCAGCGGCTTGGGCATGAACGTCGCGTACCACCCATGGGCGTGGGCGACCTCTTTGACGATGGTGCGATAGGTCATCACGTTGTCGGCCATCTGCAACGCGTCGGTTTGACGCATATCGATCTCGTGCTGTGAGGGACCACTCTCATGATGGGAGAACTCAACGTCGATCCCGATCTGCTCGAGTGCGAGCACCGTCGCACGGCGCACGTCACTGGCCGCATCGAGCGTCGTCAGATCGAAGTAGCCACCTTGGTCAAGTGGTTCGGGCCTTTGGGAATCGCGGAAGTAGAAGAACTCCAGCTCGGTGGCGACCTCAAAACCGTCGAAGCCCATGTCCTTGGCACGGTCCATCGCACGACGCAAGACAAAGCGCGGATCCCCCTCGTAGGGTGTGCCACCGAGCGTGTGCACGTCGCAAATCAGGCGGGCTACGGCTTGCTCTTGCGGGCGGTACGGCAGGATCGCAAAGGTGCCCGGGTCCGGCACCGCGAACATGTCGGACTCCTCAATCGGGTTAAAGCCCGTGATCGAGGACCCGTCAAAGCGCACACCGTGCACAAGCGCCTGGGGAAGTTGTTCCACCGGCAAGGCGAAGCTCTTGAGCCGCCCGAGTACATCGGTAAACCACAGCCGGATGAATTTGACGTCGCGTTCCTGCACTGCGCGCATGACGTCGTCGTGGGTCACCCTGGCTGCTCCTTGCTCGGTGGACCCGTGGCGTGCGGACGCGCAGCGCGCCATGGGTCCACTCCGTCAGACCTACTTGATGAACAAGATCTCCGCGTACTTGGGCAATGGCCACAGATCGTCGGCGACGAGCCGTTCCAGTGCGTCGGCATACTTCCGGACCCCAGCCATCGCGACCAGCACGGAATCGCGCATGTAGACGGCTTCGGATTCCGTGCCCTCGGGGTGCTCGTCGTTGACGGCCTTCAGGTCTGCGATAGCCGCGACGAACTTCTCCACCAGCGGACGAACTTCGCCGTCCACCGCGCTGATGCCGGATGCGCTGATCAGTTCAAGGTACCGAAGCGCGGCGGGCAGGAGCATCGTGCTCGCGATGTCCGCAGCGGTTTCGGCCTCGATGTTGATGTTCGTCACGTACTGCTCAAGAAACACATCAAAACGCGAGTGCAACTCCCGCTCGTTCAGCACCCCGTAGTTATCGAACGTCGCAATCGTGGCCGGAGAGATGAGCTCCGGGAGCGCCTCCGGCGTCGTCCGGAGGTTCAACAGGCCCCGGCGCTCGGCCTCGGCGTGCCACTCCTCGGCGTAGTTGTCGCCACCAAACACAATGCGATTGTGATCGCGGTAGGCGCCACCGACGACCTGGGCGATCGCCTCCTTGACGCTGACGCCGCCGCCGATTGCGCTCTCGAGATCTTCGCAGAGGTTGTCGATGGCCTCGGCGGCAATCGTATTGAGGACCGTGTTCGGCAATCCCGGGGACATGCTCGAGCCCAAGGCACGGAACTCAAACTTGTTGCCGGTAAACGCGAACGGGCTCGTGCGGTTGCGATCGCCCGCGTGCTTGGGGAGCGTCGGCAGCACCGGGGAGCCAAGGCCCATGAGCTCACCAGCCGGGGACACATAGACCTCACCACGTGCCAGCGCGTCGAAGACGTTCTCAAGTTCAGTGCCCAAGAAGATGGAGATGATCGCCGGCGGCGCCTCGTTGGCACCCAGCCGGTGGTCTTGACCGGCGCTGGCGACCGAGGCGCGCAGCAATCCCTGGTGGGTATCGACGGCCTTGATCACCGCAGCGGCAAAGAACAGAAAGTGCAGGTTGTCCTCCGGGGTGTCGCCCGGATCCAGCAGGTTTTCGCCGACGTCGGTCCCCATCGACCAGTTGTTGTGCTTACCCGATCCGTTGACGCCGGCAAACGGCTTCTCGTGCAGCAGGGCGACGAGGTCATACCGCGGTGCGACATTCTTGAGGACCGTCATCAGCAACTGTTGGTGATCACACCCGACGTTGCTGTTTTCGAAGATTGGGGCGATCTCGTACTGCGCCGGGGCAACTTCGTTGTGGCGCGTCTTGATCGGCACACCGAGCTTCATCAACTCACGCTCGGTATCGAGCATGCAGGCCAATACCCGCTCGGGGATGCTGCCGAAGTAATGATCATCCAGCTCGTGACCCTTGGGCGGCTTGGCACCGAAGAGGGTCCGGCCCGTGTTGATCAAGTCGGGGCGCTGGTAGTAGAAGGTCTTGTCGATCAAGAAGTACTCCTGCTCGGGACCCATCGTCGTAAACACACGCGTCGCGGCATGATCACCGAGGAGCCGCAGGGCGCGCAGGGCCGCCTTGTTCAGGGCCTCCATCGAGCGCAGGAGCGGAATCTTGTGGTCGAGGGCCTCCCCGGTCCACGAGGTGAACGCGGTCGGGATGCACAGCACCGTGCCATTCGGGTTCACCAGCAGGAACGCAGGGCTGGTGGGGTCCCACGCGGTGTAGCCGCGGGCCTCGAAGGTGGCACGTATGCCGCCGGTCGGGAAGCTCGACGCATCGGGCTCGCCCTGGACCAACTCGCTGCCAGAGAACGCGGCGAGTGCGGTGCCATCACCGATCGGCCCGAAGAACGAGTCGTGCTTTTCTGCGGTAAGCCCGGTGAGCGGCTGGAACCAGTGCGTGTAGTGCGTCGCACCATGCTCGAGTGCCCAGTCCTTCATTGCGGCGGCAACGACGTCGGCGATCGAGGGGTCCAGCTCCTCGCTCCGTTCGATCGTGCGCTGCAACGCGCGGAAGACGTGCTTGGGCAGTCGTTGGCGCTGCTCGGTTTGTCCAAACACATTGGCGCCGAATACGTTTGCGGGCTCGTCCTTGCCGATTTCGAAGCGTGAGCTCCACTGGGCGGCGTTGACGTTCGCGAGTCGCATCTTTGACATCAGGGTCGCGGTCCCTCCTGGCGAAATGGCTATCCGCAAAGCCGCGCCACCGAAGCCGAAGGGCATCATGGGCGACTCGCGGGAGTCGGGCGGAAGCTAGAGCCTAACCTTCGGCGGCCACAATGAGTAAGCGAGCGAGCGGTCGGCCAGCCGATCAAACCTCTTCAAGGTGCGACGTCGGACAATACGGGGCACCGGGCAGGCGCGGTTTCTCCGTGCGGACAAGCTCGCCGCGCTGCGTTTGGCCTGGCGGCCAAAGGCATCGCGCACACGTGGGCCGGGCGGCCCCCAAGATCCTCATACCCGTGGTGTCGCCGCAGAGCCACGACGCCCGAAGATCCGCATCGAAGTAGCCATCTGTCGGAATCCGGGACGCACATTGCGAACGTCGTCCTTGAACATGGTCGCTGTGCTGCCATTCTGTGCGCATGACGACTCGCACCCCACCCGCCGATGTGCGCTTGGTCGGACCTCCGACGCGACACCCGACCCTCGCCGATGTGCAGGACCTTCAGGCCTGCGCCGGAGCTCAGGTAATTCCGAGGGGCGCCGACCTCTCGGTGGAACTGCGTGCGGTGCGACCTGCCGGTGGGGATGTCGCGGACGAGGCAGAGGTGCTCATCTGCGACGGTCCGTTGCCCGATCCTGCGCCGGCCGGCGTCGCAGCGGTGATCGCGCGCACCCCTCCGCCGACGGGGTACCCCGTGCCGGTGATCGTGCTCGGTCCGGAGGTGTCGTGGAACGCCGTCATCGACGATCTCGGCGACCTGTTCGGAGCACACCGAGGACGACGTATCGCCGACCGCGCCCGAACGGCGTTGCGGGTGCCCCTGACCGACGGTCGCGGGTTCACCGGTCTCGTGGATGTCTGCCGGGATCTGATCGGCGCGCCGGTCGCCGTGCTGGACGACTACCTGGATGTGCTCGCCGAAGTCGGGGTTGACGACGCCCACACCCAACGACTCGATGCGGCGATTCGCGACGCACGCACACGTGGGTCGGCGTCGATCATCGAACCGTTTGTGGCAGATGCTCCGGAGGAGATCGCCCGGTTGGTCGTGCCAGGGCCCGGCGATCGCGCGGTGCTGGTGGTTGGTGCATGGCTCTCGGCACCGCTCACCATCGCCCAAAGTGCGGTGCTTCGCGAGATGGCCGAGGCCTGCGCGATCGAGTGGGGTCGCCAGGAAGTCCGGACGCAGACCGAATCGCAGTTGCGGGGCGATCTCATCCGCGAACTGATGGCCGGCGAACCGGTAAGTCGCGATTCGCTGGTTCGCCGCGCGCGACACCTGGGAGCCGACCTCGCTGGCGGTGCGGTCGCCATGCTCGGCAAACTTGAGGATCCCCACGATCGCAACGGATCCGAGACGGATGAGCGGGTAGCGCGGCGGTTCGTACAACAGGCTCGCGCGGTGCTCGACCTGCACTGGCCGCGCGGCCTCGTCGACTGGGACGGCAATCGACTGCTCGTGCTGTTGCCCGGCCCGCGCGAGCGCGATGTCGCCGACCGCGCAGAGATCGAACAGCGCGCGCATACATTGTCGGGGCGCTTGATCACCGCGACAAGGGAGACGGTGCCCGGCCTCGTGCTGACATTGGCCATCTCTCGGTACACCGCGGAACCCGAGCGGCTCGGTGCGGCGCTTGAGGAAGCGAGCCTTGCGCTCTCGATCGGCGAGCGCATTGGGAGCGCCGGGGACGTGGTCACCTTCGAAGAAACCGGCACCTACAAACTGCTGTTTCAGATCTTCGCCGATCGCCCGGAGGAGTTGGCGGCCTTCTACGAGCAGACATTGGGGCCCTTGGTCCGCTACGACGAGCAGTACCAGACCGAACTCGTCGCAACGCTCGCGACATACCTGGAATTCGACTGCAACTTGGCGGCCACGGCCGGAAGCCTGTTCACCCACCGCCACACGATTCGCTACCGGCTTGACCGCATCGCCGAGCTGTGCGGGCTCGACATCGGTCGCACCGACGACCGCGAGAAGCTGTCACTCGGCCTCAAGTCGATGCGGTTGCTCGGTCGACGAATACCAACGCCGATCGCAAAGGAAAATTCCTCCCACCCGGGCACGCCGTAGCGCATCGCTCACCGGCGCCCCGCGTCCCGAACGCGTGGGTGTGGGAGAATGCACGACCGTCCAGGACACCGGTCGCCCGGTGCCTTGCCACTCACACCAGTACGCACGCACAGGGAGCCCCATGCGTCAGACGATTGCGTTCCAGGCCACGGCCTTCGAAGCCCAGCCCGTTGAGGTTGATCTCGAAGCGAACAACGGCACCATCGACCCCGACGCGACCCCGGTTGTGGTCATGGTGTTCCAGTCGGGACCAAATGTCGTACTGACCGTCCCGATGTCGGCGACCGATGCCACAAACACCATGAACGCGTTCGGCGAGGCCGAGCCACATCGCGGCCAGCTGGCTGACGTGCAGTGGCAGCCCCAACCGGCCGGATTGTCGGAGGGAATGTTTTGGATGCTCTCCCCGGCAGTGGTGGGCATCTCGGTCACCCCGCCCCAGGCGACGCCCGACGGCGTGATCCCGCATTGGACCCTGACCTTCGAAGACACCGACGGCAGCCAAGTGCAGATCGCCGTCAGCGACGCCATCACGGTGCAGATCATTCGCGGACTGTCTGAAGCTGTCAACAGTGACGAGGACGACGAAGACGACGAGTAGCGTCCGGACCCATGGACCACGTCCCCCCTTAGGCGCCACCGGGGTCAGCCAGCGATCGCGCTACTCGACCTCGTCGTCACTCGCCGCGGCCGCGGCACGTCGGTCCTGCTGCTTTCTTTCGGCGAGTGCGCTCAGCATCTCCTCGATTCGGCTGAACTTCAGGCGCGGGCGGGCACCCGCCTCCCGGCCACGTTCTCGTTCGAGCATGTCGATAATCTGCCAGTCCTCATAGCTCACAAAATCACCGCGCCGCTCGCCTAGAAGGCACTCGAGCACCGCGCGCTCGGGAACATCCAGATCATCGAACGTGCCGGCACGCAGGTCCTCGAGCAACAGCTCGACGGTCTCCTGGGAGTCCGGCTTGTTGGTCCCGATGATGCCGCGTGGACCGCGCTTGATCCAACCGACGACATATTCGCCTCGGACCGGCACACCCGACAGGGGATCGATGACGCGACCGTGGACATTCGGAATCACGCCGCGATCAGCGTCGAACGGGATCCCCATGAGCGGAACGCCCTGGTAGCCGATGGAGCGGAACACCAGATCGGCGGGGATCACCTCGGTCTGATCGGTCATACGCGCACGGATCGATCCACTGTCGTCCTCGTAGAGCTCGTTCCTCGCCAGAACGACCCCCCGAACGCGATCCGTACCCACTATTTCGACCGGTGAACGCAGAAAGCGCAAGACGACCCGACGGCTCGCCCCGGTGCGGGGCCGGTCAGCGAATCCTCTGAGGACCTCGAGGTTCGCCCGCGAAGCCTTGCTGAGCTCCTCGTTCGGGGTGGGCTCGTACTGCAGATCCCCCGCCGCGACGATCACATCGCAATCGGGGAGATCGCCCAGTTCGCGGAGCTCCTTGGTCGTAAAGGCCGCCTGGGCGGGACCTCGGCGACCGAGAATGATGACCTCGCGAATATGCGATCGACCGAGCGCCTGCAACGCATGTTCTGCGATGTCGGTGCTGTGCAGTTCCTCCACGGGGGCCAGGAGGATCCGGGCGAGGTCCATCGCAACATTGCCGTTCCCGACGATAACCGCGCTCGTGCCCGAGAAATCGAATGCGAGGGAGCGAAAGTCGGGGTCTGCGTTGTACCACCCGACAAACTCGCGTGCCGAGTGGCTCCCCGGCAGGTACTCCCTCGAGATGCCCATACGTCTGTCGGCCCGCGCCCCGACGGCGTAGATGACCGCGTGGTAGTAGGCCTTGAGATCCTCGTGGGTCAGATCGCGTCCGAGTTCGATGTTCCCGTAGAAGCGAAACTCCGGATGCGCGGCGATCTTGTCGTAGATCCGCGTCACGGCCTTGATGTTCTGGTGATCCGGCGCCACGCCGCCACGGACCAGGCCAAACGGCGTCGGCAGCCGATCGAACATGTCCACCTGGACGACCAGGCCATCTTGACGGTGAAGGTACTCCGCCGCGTAGAACCCCGATGGACCTGAACCCACGATTGCGACCCGCAGCGGGCGATCTTCAGTGCCCAAGCCGAGTTCCGTCAAGTCCGTTTCCCCTCCACGTAAGGCGCGTGATCGACAGAGATCGATTTTAGCTGCAGACGATGGCCATGCCGCGGGCACCGCATCAGCGGAACAGGTCGTGCTCGGGCTCCCGCAGCAACGTGTCGACGGTCCCGGGAGCCGGCGCAGTCGCAACGCCGGAGATCACAACGACCGGCGTGCCGTCGGCCTTGCCCATCAGGATGCCCGATGCAGCCGCGAGCTCATCGGCAAATGCCAGCTCGGTGGCGACCAGCACCCGGCCCTCACGATCGACGCCACCACGGCGGTCGCTGACGGCCGCGAACCCGGCGACGCCCAGGGCGACATTCACCAGCCCGCGTCGGAACGCACGCCCATGCGTATCGGTAATGATGACCCCGACACGCCCGCCAACCGCCCGACTGACCTCTCGCTGGATCCGCTTGGCCGACAGATCGGAATCAACGGGAAGCAGCACCACCGTACCCGGCCTGGTATTCGACGTGTCGATCCCGGCGTTCGCACAAACGAAGCCGTGGTGCGTTTCGCAGATCAGCGTGCCACCACGCTGGCGGAGGATGCGAGCCGATTCGCGCAGGATCAGCTCGCAGAGTCGGGGATCTTTCCCGGTGAGCTTTGCCAGCGCATTCGAACCTGCGCTCGGGGCGATGTCCGCCAGCGCCACGGTCCGGCCCTCGCTCTTGCTCACGATCTTCTGTGCGACCGCCAGCACGTCACCGGGATGCACTCCCTGGGATGCAGCCAGTTCGGCCAACAGCGCAGGCAGACGTCCATCGGGCCCGACCTCTGGGATGCCGTCGAGGGCAAACAGTTTCAGCGGACGACCCCTGCCCCAAGACGCTCGGCAAGGTTCCACGCGCCGCAGCGCTCCGCGGCCATTCCCGTGTAGGCGCAGGTCGCTAGCGCCCAGAGATCGTCGGGCGTGTCTACGTCGAGCGCCAACGATGAGATCTCGAGCTGACGGACACGGATTCCTGCCTCGAGCAAGGCGAGTTCATGAAGTTCACGTGAGTTCGGGCCGAGACGTGTCGCGATACCAAGTGGCGGTGCGATGGCAAGCGCATTCGTCCCCGTGCCATCTCGCGACGGGACCAAGACCGCGCCCTCGCGAGGAGCCAGCGCGTCGAGGATGTCATCGAGATCATCGGCGCTGACAAGTGGCAGATCCGCGGTCAGAATGAGCACGGCGTCCATCCCCCGCGAGGCCGCGAAGGCCTGACCGAGCGCCGTCGCCGGATTCATGCCTCGGGGTGGCGCGTGGTCCTCCACGACGATCGCCCCGGTCGATCTGCTCAGTGCGGCGGCGCTCGCATCGCCGGTAACGACAAGCGTGTCAGTGATCCCCGGACAGTCACGACATGCAAGCAGCACTTCGGCGAGCATGGCGGCCTGCAACTCACGCCGCTCCAGTGGACTCAACACGGACGCAAGGCGCCCGAGGGCGTGGTCCAACGGTTTCACGGGGATGACAGCGGCGGTCCTCATGCGCCCAACACCACCCGCATCACGTCGTCCGCCAGGCGCCGACGCTGTGCGCGGTCGGGCATCAACACATCGGTCAGGACGGGCCGCACACCGAGAGCGTCGATCGCCCCGAGTTCCGAGGCATCGGTTGTGTCAAAGACGAACGTCGCGGCGACATCCGCATACATCCGCGCTATTTGCGTCGCCGAGCATTCCGGGTATCCCGCGCCGGCCAGGAACCGGTGCGCCGGTCCGTCAACCGGTTTGCGCCCAACGATGGGACTCACGGCAATGCAGTCATCGCGACGGGCCGCGAGCGCGGGCCGAACTCCCGGCACCGAAAGAATCGTCCCGATCGACACGACCGGACTCGATGGCGCAAGAACGACCGCGTCGGCCGCGGCAATGGCGTCGAGCAACCCCGGGGATGGCGTGGCCGATTCGATGCCGTCGAACGAGATGTTCGTAATCTCGTCCTTGGCCCCGCCTTTGACCAAATACTCCTGGAAGGACACCGTGTCTGTGGGTGTCGTGATCCGCGTCCGGATCGGGTCGTTGGACATCGGCAGGATGCGTGACTGGACGCCCAACGCCGCACAGATCTCATGCGTGATCTCGTGAAGCAGGGCACCCTGAGAAAGTCGAAGCGTGCGATAGATGTGCGTGGCAAGGTCACGATCGCCGAGTCCAAACCAGGACTCCAATCCGTAGGTTGCCAGGCCCTCAAGGCAACGAAACGCGTCATCCTCGAAGCCCCAACCGCGCGCGTCGATCGTTCCGGCCAACACATATGTGCAGATGTCGAGGTCGGGGCAGACACGCAGGCCATAGAAGTCAGCGTCATCGCCGGTGTTGACGACCACCGCAAGATTGGCGTCACCGACGACCTGCGCCAGCCCATCGACCATCTTGGAGCCCCCAGTTCCCCCTGAGAGAACGAGAATCACGGAAGCTCGGGCGGCTGACGAGTCGGCATGACAGGGGCGGATCCTACCAAGCGTTGTCGCCGGCGAAGGACCAACCACAAGCCGAGCGACACACCCAAAAGTCCGACCCCCAGTGGCAGCGTCAAACCCTCGCCCAAGAGCGGCCAGGCGGATGCGACACCGATGATCGGCACCAAGAAGAACCAGGCCGAGATCTCGCTGGCCGCCCCCGCACGCAGCGCGTAGTAGAACAGCGCCGTCGGCACGGCTGACCCGATAACACCCAAGAGCAGCACGAGCGAGAGATCCCTCGCCACCGACGAAGCGTGCGCATGGCCACCAAACGGACTGATGACCGCGAGAAACACGGCACCCACCGTCATTTGCCAGGCCGCCAAGCTGATGGGATGAGACGTGTTCCGTAGCGCCCCCGCAGCCACGATCGTCCCGACGGCCCACGCCATTGCCCCAACCACGACAATCCCCGCAGCGAGTGTCGGTTTGGGAGGCCAGAGGCCGCCACTGCACACTGCGGACGCCACACCGACGAAGCCGAACACAAGTCCGATCCGCTGTGGGCCCGATAAGCGCTCACCGAGGAAGGCCACTGCGAGCACGGCGACGAAGAGTGGATCACTATTGGCGAGGACCGACGCGAGGCCGGCCCCTTCATGAACGATCCCCCAGAAGGTCGCCCCGTAGAACAGTGCCGTCTGGGCGAGGCCGAGCCACACGACGGTGAGCAGCGGGACCCCCGGGGCCAGCGGCTGCCGACGGACCAGCATCAACGCGAACAGCGCGAGTCCACCCATTCCAAGTCGACACGCCGCAGCTCCGAACGGGCCAAGCGACTGTGCCAGCCACTCCGAGGGGACGTAGGCCAGTCCCCAGCAGAGCATTGCGACAAGGGCCAAGGGGTGTGGCGATCTCACGGGGTGGTTGTACAGATTGCCGCACCACATCTCGATCGCGGTCGCACACGACAGCATCCGCGCGCGCAGCCCGATCTTCGCGACCACGCCCTGCCGGGCACGCCGTCACAGCCCAAGGGGCGTATCGTCTCACGGTTGGGTGAAAGGGGGCGTTGACGTCCGTGAGAGCCCCGATTGACGGTCCCACAGGACTTTGTAAGTATCCGCACTAACTCCTTCCGAATACCGGATCTTTACCCAGCTATTCCCGCGCTTTTGATCGGTGTTGCAATCGATTACACCACACGTGCCGCGGTTGACCTTCGCGGGGTAAGTGACATATGCTGCAAATGGAAATCGGGGCACTCCTTCTGGTCGGTCCCCGATTCCACGCGATTCGTTTGTAACTGCCCTTCACCGATCTAGGGGGACGCCAGCCCATGGCCGAGCAGTTCGCCGTGACTCAGATTCCGGGCGCCGAGACAGGCGAAATTCCGCCGTCTCCGGTCGACCGTGACGAGAAGACAGTGATCATTTATTCACTCGTCGACCCCGTCTGGGACATCGATGTGCTCCCGCTGACCTACACGAACTCCCGTTGGTCAGCTTTTTTCTACCGCGCTGACGAGAAGCACCTTCGTCGCGTGCTTCCTGACTGCCTTGAACTCGAAGATGACATCGTCGAGTACTGGTACGTCGACCACAACAACACCATGCTTGGCCCGTACGGCGAGATGGGTGTGACTGTTGCGGCTTCGTACAAGGGTGGCGACGGTAAGACGTACTACGCTGGGTACTACCCCTACATGTACCTGACGCAGGACGCTGCTATCGACGCAGGTCGCGTGCTCGGTTTCCCGAAGAAGGAAGCCTTCATTCGCGTCGTCGAGCATGGTGGCAACCCTGACGATGGTTACGGGGTAATGGACGGCAAGAACTACCAGTTCGACTACTTCTC
>JADGPH010000035.1 GCA_017882555.1 Thermoleophilia bacterium | reverse complement strand
TGACCTCGTCGGGCAACGACCAGCCGAGGCTGACGCCAAGCGGTTGGGCCTGCAGGGTGAGCATCCGGTGGCGCTGAAGGTCGCGATACGCGCCGTAATCGCACACAATCTCGAAGGTGTAGCTCGTTGCTTCCAACGCACGGCCGGGCTTGTGGCGCCGATCGGCCCGGGGGCCCTCATAGGCGGCCAGCACCGCGGCACGCTCGGTCAGCGACATCGCGGTGACGGCGGCGTGCACCTCGTCGTAACCGCGGCCCGAGGACGGCCACAGGGCATGCGCGATCACGCGCGTCTCGCCGTCGGGATCCCACTCGCGCAACGACACCTCGGGTTCGTGTGCCACCCCGGCCCTCGGTGGCAAGACCTTGCGCCCGACCGCTGCAGTGCCCTGTTCGGTCTCCTGGAGATAGGCCGCATGGCGCAGTCCGCGATCGGGGCGATCGACACGCGTCACGAACGCGGGGATCACCGCACGCAACTGGGCGAGAATCCGTTCGCCGGCTTCGCGGGCCTCGGGAAGGGGGTGGGCGATGAGCCGCATAAGTAGGGCTTCGTACGCTTGTCCGGAGGCAAAGATGCCAACGTTGGACCGTGTGGCTGCCGGAAGCAGGCCACGCAGGCTGTCCAGCGCACGGGCGCGCACTGCGCGAGTGCGTGCGGTGGCCGGGCTGTCATCGACCGGTACCTGGGAATCCCAGTATGCGCTCATGGGTGCAAGGAGCTGTGAATAGATTGCAAACGATCGGTCAAGGGTCTGGGTAAACGCGGGACCGGCCACCGGGTGGGAGGCGACATCGGGCGGGGTGTAATACCGCCAGTGGCCGCCGGGCCGGTCCGTGTAGGCGATATACCGGGTTGACTGCTCGAGATAGCTCGCCAGGCGTCCCCACTGCAAGATCTTTGTCAGGACATTGGACGCGCCTTCGACGGCGATGTGCGCACCGCCGAGTTGGGCGACGGAGTCGTCTCCGTAGTCGGCCAAGACCCGCTGGTAGAGGGCATCGGCGTGCGACTGACCGGGACCTGGGCCGGCCACCACCTCATCGCTCTCACTCAGAAACTCGTCGACGAGCAGGCGCCGCAGGGATTTTGTGCTGCGTGAGTAGCGCGCAAACAGCGCGCCCTTGACGGTTTCGGGGAGGTTGGTGAGCGCGAACACGGGGCCGATCGTGTCGCTGACATACGGTGCCAGTCGGTCCCGCTCGGCGTCAGTGAGATCGGTGGCAATTGGGCCACTCCCGGTATCGTCGAGATTCGCCATCGAGCTACCAGCCCCAGGTCCCGGATTCACCCTTGAACGGCCCAACGACGTTGGGCGTAATCCATCCGCCGTAGAAGCCCCCCGCTTGCGGGATCACCTCGATGCCGTCAACCACGCAGCGCTCCACCAGTCCAGGATAGACCGACACGCAGTCGGCGATCGCGGCAAATGCGGGGGTCGGCTCCGGATAACCCCAGGCGGCGTGACGGGCGGTCTGGCCCGCCGCGTGCACGTCGTAGTACTGCGCCTGACCCTTCCACTCACACCAGCTCGATCCGGGGACGGGCACCAGCACAGGCGTTCGCCAGTCGCGAGTCGGGATGTAGTACCCGGGCGGGTGACTCGTCTCGAGCACGCGATATGCCCGGCGGGTCTCAGCGACGACCTCGCGGCCGAAGATCACGATCAGGTGCCGATCGGTGAGCTCGCAACGCGCCGGCCGCGGGTAGTCCCAGGCCGATTCTTGACCCGGTCCGGCCGTGACCGGGGCAACCCCGCGTGGTCGCCGTCGCAGATTCACCCGCCGAGCACCCGCTGGGCGATCTCCCGCACCCGCCCACCGTCGGCGCCCGAACCCAAACGGTCCAGTGCTGGCTTCATAATCCTGCCCAGTTGCTTGGGGTCGGTGATCCCGGCATCGGCCGCGATCTCGCGTACTACCGCTTCGATTTCGGCATCGCTGGCCTGGACGGGGAGGTATTCGTCCAGGATCGCCAACTCCGCGGTCTCTCGGTCAACGAGATCCTGGCGCCCGCCCAGGGCGAATTGCTCGATCGATTCCCGGTGGCGCTTGGCAAGGCCCTGCAGGATGCGCACGGGATCTGGTGCGGAGCCTCCGCCGCGAGCCTCGATTTCGGCGTTCTTGAATGCGGCCCGACCACGGCGCAGCACCGACAGGCGAAGCTTGTCGCCATCGCGAAGCGCCTGCTTGGCGTCGGTGTCCAAGCGTTGGACAAGATCATCGGATGAGGTCATGCATTCACGGTACCCGACCTCACGCCTGGTGTGGGCGCGGCACTAGAACGGAGTCTCGTCGCGACCGGGCGCGCGGAGCGACTGGAGTCGTGCGGCGCGCTCGGCTTCAACTCCGCGCGCTCCGGGCGAAAAGAACCGCACGCCCTCGAGCTCTTGGGGTAACAGCGATTCGTTGAGCACGGCATCCGCTGCTCGATGGGGGTTCCGGTAGCCCTCGCCGTGCCCGAAGTGGCGAGCGTTGGCGCGACTTGCGTCCCGCAGCGCCAACGGCGGCCGCTGGGGTCCGTACTGGTCGATATGGGCCAGCGCCATATCTACGGCGCGGTAGCTGGCATCCGACTTTGGTGCGAGTGCAAGGTAGATGGCCGCTTGGGCCAGGTTGATGCGACATTCGGGCAAGCCCACGAACTCGACCGCCCGTGCGGCTGCCGCCGCCACGACAATCGCGTCGGGATCGGCGTTACCGACATCCTCGCTGGCAGCGATGACCATGCGCCGGGCGATGAACTTCGGGTCTTCGCCGCCGGCGATCATCACCGCCAAGTAGTAGACCGCGGCATCGGGGTCGCTGCCGCGCATGGACTTGATGAACGCCGAGATCGTGTCGTAGTGCGCGTCGCCGGCGCGATCGGAGGGGATCGCCCGCCCCCCGGCGGCACGTTCGACGTCGGTCAGCGCCAGGGTCTGTCCGTCGGGCGTGGCCAGCGCTGCGGCCTCGAGAAGGTTCAAGGCAGCCCGGGCGTCACCATTGGAACGGGCGACAATCGCAGCGCGGGCAGCCTCATCGACTACGATGCGCCCCCGTAGGCCGCGGTCATCCGCGGTGGCACGCACGATCAGCTGATCGAGATCGCGGTCGGCAAGGCGTTCGAGCACCATGACGCGCATCCGTGAGATCAGTGCCGAGTTGACCTCGTAATAGGGGTTCTCCGTTGTGGCGCCGATGAGGGTGACGACACCCTCTTCGACAGCGGGCAACAATGCGTCTTGTTGGGCTTTGTTGAAGCGGTGGATTTCATCGATGAACAGCACCGTGCGACCGCCGCCGGCCAGGTGATCGCGGGCACGCGCGAGAGCGGCGCGGACGTCAGCGACGGTCGCCTGGGTTGCCGAGAGTTCGACATATTGGGCTCGTGTCGAGGTGGCGATGATGCGGGCGATCGTCGTCTTTCCGGATCCGGGCGGTCCGTAGAGCACGAGCGACGGCACGCGATCGTCGGCGATCGCGCGTCCGAGAAATCCATCATCTCCGAGGAGCGCCTGCTGGCCAACGAGTTCGGAGGCGGCACGCGGACGCATGCGCGCCGCGAGCGGCCCGGATGTGGCGAGTTGCTGGTCGACAAGGCCACCGAACAGATCGTCGCCCGGTGGCCGGGAAGATGCTTTGGCCATCGTTGGTCCTCAGTGCTCCACGCGTGCGCTCGCCGCACCAACTGGAAGCCAGCGATCACCCGTCCCGCGATCAGCCACGTCGTGCATGCCCCAAACGATGGCATGAGCCTCGGGCGGCATCGTGAACGTCGTAGAATCAGGAGCATATGGGCCGTTACGATCGACCACTGCGTGGCAGCGATGTGATTGCGCGTGCGCAAGCCGAGGGCGTTGACGCCCGCGTGCTTAATCGCGTGCGGGCGATCGTCGATCCGGCCGAGGAGGTCGCGAGCCTTGAGAATCTGGCGCGCACGGTCGGACCCGAGATGATCGGGTTATCGCCCGGTGCATGGACCTACGTCTTTGCGCCGCTGTTTGGTGAGTTCGAATAGCGCCGACCGTACGGCGGGCGATCGGTCAACCACCTACGATGTCTCCTACCCGGATCCGATCGAATCGTCTTCCCACGGATTGGCACGTAACCAAGCGATCCGCAGAAACAGATCGCGGTCCGACATGTCGTGTTCGATGCGAAATGTGCAGTCGCAGAGTGGGCACGCGGTATACGGCTGAAAGGCGGGCACCCCGTCGGCATCCTGTTCGCCCGTCGGGAACAACACCAGATCACCCCAACATTCCGGGGTGGGGCAGCGTACCCGTCCGTCGGGATTCGCAAACGCGCTCTTGGGAATCGGTGCGGGCATCATGATCCGCATAGCGTAGGCGCAATGTGTTGAGCAAGAAAAGGCTATAATACCCGCGGTATTTATTGTCTCTGCCGCGACGCTACGGGAGACGTACATGGCTCAGACCTATCAAGACCTGTTGACCGCCGCTCGTGCCGAGGTGCCCGAGGTCCAAGTTGCTGAATTGGCGGAACGCATCGGGGGTGTTGGCGCACCGTTGGTCGTGGACGTGCGCGAACAGTCCGAATGGGATGAGGGACACCTGCCGGGTGCCGTCCACGTCCCGCGTGGGTTCCTCGAGAGCCGCATCGCCGGCGTCGCGACCCCCGATCAACCCGTCGTGCTGGTGTGTGCCGGTGGATTCCGGTCACTGCTCGCGGGTCGCAACTTGCGGGAGATGGGCTACGACCATGTGGAGAGTCTGGCTGGAGGCTACACGCGCTGGAAGCAGGCGGGCCACGAGGTGGTGGTGCCCCACACCCTCACCCCTGAGCAGCGCTCGCGGTACAGCCGACACACGCTCATCCCAGAGGTTGGGGAAGAGGGCCAGCTCAAGCTCCTCGGGGCGAAGGTGCTCTTGATTGGCGCCGGTGGCTTGGGATCGCCGTCGGCGTACTATCTCGCGGCGGCCGGGGTGGGCACGCTGGGACTCGTCGACGACGATGTGGTCGACGCGAGCAACCTTCAGCGCCAGATCATCCACACCACCGATCGAGTCGGGATGCTGAAAGCCGAGTCGGCGAAGATTGCCATCGAGGCGCTGAACCCCGACGTGACGGTCAACGTCCACGCGACCCGCATCAACCGCGACAACGCCTTGGAACTTATCTCGGGCTACGACGTGATCGTCGACGGCGCCGACAACTTCCCGACACGGTATCTCCTGGCCGACGCGTCATTGATGAGCCGCACGCCGTTGGTGCACGCAAGCATTCTGCGCTTTGAGGGCCATGCGTCGGTGTTCTTGCCCTACGAGGGCCCGTGTTACCGGTGCGTGTTTCCCGAGCCACCCCCGCCGGACCTGGCGCCGTCGTGTGGCGAGGCAGGGGTGCTGGGCGTGTTGTGTGGCGTGATGGGCAACATTCAGGCCAATGAGGCCCTCAAGCTCATCCTCGGAATCGGTGAGACGCTCTCGGGCCGGCTGTTGGTCTATGACGCCCTGGGGATGTCGTTTACCGAACTTAAGGTCCGGCGCGACCCCAACTGCCCGGGCTGCGGTCCGGATGCGCACTTGGAGTTCCGCGATTATGACGCGTGGTGCGCCGGCATCGGCCGTCACCTCGAGGCCGTGCGGGTGTGAGTACGGTGCGCGTTCCTCCGGTCCTGCGCGCCGCGGTCGGCGGCGTCCGGGAACTCTCGGTTCCCGGCTCGACGGTTGCAGAAGTGCTTGCGGCGCTCTACGCGGCGCACCCCGAGGTACGGGCACAGCTGGTCTCGGAGAGCGGCGAGCTGCATCGGTTCGTCAACATCTACGTCAACGACGAAGATGTGCGCCTTCACGAATGGCTCGAGACCCCTGTGGGCGACACCGACACCTTGTTGATCCTCCCGGCGATGGCCGGGGGCGCCACCGCGTCTCGGTAGCGCGTACGGATGCTTGCTGACCTCGGCATCTCGGGCGGGGTGCCGATTGCGCCCGACGTCGTGGGCACCGTTGGCAACACACCGCTGGTGGAACTCTCACGCATCTCGTCGAATTCGGCGGTCCGGATCCTCGCCAAACTCGAGAGCCAGAATCCCACGGGGTCGATCAAAGACCGCACTGCCCGCTCGATGATTGAGGACGCCGAGCGCCGTGGCCTGATCTCGCCGGGCGACACGATCATGGAACCGACCTCCGGGAACACCGGCATCGCCCTTGCCATGATCTGCCGGGTCAAGGGCTATCGGCTGGTGGCGGTCATGCCCGAGAACGTCACCGAGGAGCGCAAGGCCCTGCTACGGCTCTATGGCGCCGAGATTGTTCCCACCGACGGCGAATACGGCTCGAACGGCGCCGTTGAGGTCGCGCGACGACTGTCGGCGGAACACGGCGTGTTCATGCCCTTCCAATATGGCAATCCGGCCAATCCGCGCGCGCACTACGAGGGGACGGCGGCTGAGATTCTCCGCGACTGCCCGGAACTCGATGTGTTTGTCGCGGGACTCGGTACCGGCGGCACGCTGATGGGCTGCTCGGCTCGCCTGAAAGAACACCGACCGGAGATCCAAATCATCGCCTGCGAGCCCCTGCAAGGCGATCCGGTCAGTGGCCTGCGGAGCCTCGACGACGGGTTTGTCCCACCCATTCTCGACATCGCGCGCCTGGATCGAAAACTGCTGGTGTCAAATCGTGATTCCGTGGTGATGACGCGCCGCCTCGCCGCGGAGGAAGGCATTTTTGCGGGCATTTCCTCGGGTGCGGTCATCCACACCTGCGTGCGCCTTGCCGAGCGCATGGACCACGGCACGATTGTCGGGATCATCTGCGACGGTGGTTGGAAGTACCTGTCGGCCGGGATCTGGAGCCAGGATCTCGATGAGGTCGAAGACACACTCGATCGCGGACTCTTCTGGTGACCATGCGACTCCCACGCGTCCTCGCCGATGAACTGGTGGCACATGCCACAACCGATCTGCCCAACGAATGCTGCGGGATGATCGGGGGCAGGGACGGTCTGGCGATGACCGTCCATCGTGCCGCCAACACCGAAGCAAGCCCGTTCATGTATGTCATGGATCCGCGTGAGCAGCTGCGGATCATGGACGCGATCGACGATGCCGGCGACGATTTGTTGGCGATCTATCACTCGCACACCCGCTCGACGGCGTTCCCGTCGCGGACCGATGTGGAACTCGCGTTCTTTTCCGGGACCCTCTACCTCATCGTGTCGCTCGCAACCCCGGATGCACCGGAGATCCGCGCCTTCCACCTGCGACGCGACCAGCCGGCCGAGTTGGCGATCACCGAGGAGCCCGTCGAGCTCGTGTAGGGCGCCCGCGCGTCCGCCCGCGCAGCGTCCGGCCGGATCGCTCTAGACGCCTCGTGGCGCGCCCGCTACGGTCGAGTCCATGGGTCTCTTTCGTGACAAGACCAAGCTGCCGAGTGCCGAAGACGCCCTGCCGGGCCGTGATCAATTGATGCCGGTGCCGGGCGCCCACGACGTGCTCGGGAAGCCGCTGACCGGGCCCTTCCCGCCCGGCACGGAGACCGCCATGTTCGGGATGGGCTGTTTCTGGGGTGCCGAGCGCATCTTCTGGAAGCTCGACGGGGTCATCACGACGGCGGTGGGGTATGCGGGCGGGTACACGCCGAACCCGACCTACGAAGAGGTCTGCTCGGGTGCGACCGGACATAACGAGGTCGTGATGGTTGTCTTCGACCCCGCGCGGATCTCATACGAGGAGCTCCTGCGCGCTTTTTGGGAGAACCATGATCCGACCCAGGGCATGCGCCAGGGCAACGACGTCGGCACCCAGTATCGCTCGGGGATCTACACCTACTCCGCCCAGCAGCAGCAGCTCGCCGCGCGCTCACGTGATGCGTTTCAAGGCGTGCTCACTGCCGCGGGACACCGGG
>JADGPH010000228.1 GCA_017882555.1 Thermoleophilia bacterium | reverse complement strand
TGAGCATCGCGGTGTTGTCGGCCAGCGTGTCGGCGACAAAGCGGCGTATGCCACAGGACGCCGCGTAGCCGACCAAGTACTCGAGCAACAGAGTGCCGACACCGCGCCCCTGAGATGCGTCCTCGACCGCAAATGCAATCTCGGCGGTCCCCGCTCCCGCGGGGTCAAATCGGCCTATCCCAATGATTGCCCCGTGCTGTTCGACAACAAACGCCATGCGCTCCACGTAGTCGACATCAAGGAGGTGCTCCACCTCAACGTCGGTGAGATCTTGATGCGGAGCGAAGAAGCGCATGTGGATGGATCGTTCGGAGAGCCGGGTGTAGAAGGAGTGCCACGCGGCCGCATCGGTGGGTCGAATCGGTCGAATGCGCGCGACCGAGCCGTCCATCAGTAGGGCGTCCCGATCCCATTCCCGCAGCGATGCCCGGACGAGCGGGGTCACGAGGTGTTGACCGCGGCGTCGAGGACCCCAATCGTCACGGGACTACGCTGCATCTGTCCCACCCCGAAGTACTGACACGACCAGGGCACACGAGTCGGCGACGGCCTCAGGGGCGTATCCGCCCTCCAGGAACCACGCACTGGCCGCGGTTCGGGTTCCCTGCGCGAGGACTGCGATCCGTTGCGCAATCTCACCGTAGACCTGCGTCGGCAGGTCGAGGCCGCCCAGGGGATCGCGAGCGTGCGCATCAAAACCCGCGCTGACGAGGATGAGATCCGGCCGGAAGTCTTCCACGGCGAGCGGGATTGCGCGATCAAACGCAGCCAGCCACGCGGCTCCGCCGGTTCCAGCGGGCAGGGGCACGTTGACGGTCGTCCCCCGCCCGGCGCCCCTTCCAATCTGATCGGTCCCTCCGGTCCCCGGGTAGAACGGAAACTGATGAAGCGAGCAATACAGGACCGTGGGGTCCTCCAGAAAGATGTCTTGGCTGCCGTTGCCATGGTGAACGTCAATGTCGATGATGGCCACCCGATTGATGCCGGCACCTCGCTGTGCTGCGCGTGCGGCGACCGCGACGTTGTTCATCAGGCAGAAGCCCATCGCGCGGGTCGCCGTTGCGTGATGCCCGGGAGGGCGGATCAGCGCGAAGCCGGGCGTTCGCTCCTCGCAGACCCGCAGGCCGCATTCCACGCTCGTGCCGACTGCACGTCGGGCCACGTCATAGCTTGCTGGAGTGCAGTAGGTGTCGGGATCGATCCATCCCCCCCCGTCGGCAGAGACCTTGCGCAACATCTGCCAGAAATCCGTGGGATGGACCAACTCGAGGATCTCGTCCGCGACGGGATCAGTTGCCGTCCGCCACGTGAGTCCCGCCTGATCGAGGCTTTGCAGCCTTTCAACGATGGCCGTCAGGCGTTCGGGGCACTCGGGATGGGCATCCGCGTGGTGGTCGAGGAAGATGTCGTCGTAGTAGAGGGTGAGGGTCACCACCTGGTGTCCAGTGTTGAACGGCGGAATCCGGAAGAGGCTACCGCGTGGTGGCGGATGTGGTGAAGCTCGGGGTCTCTGTTACGGGACAGATACGCTGGGCCCCGCTTGCTCGGGTGAGAACAACGGTGGGGCTCACAAGGCGCCGCGCGGCGTGCACTCCCGGCGGCGGTGTCGCGCGGTCAGGGTCGCAACGACAATGACCCACGCTCGAGCGCTCTGGCTGCGATGTGACCGCCTACGGCACGCGCGCCTCCGAGGTCTCGGCACTTGCGCAGCGTCGAACGACGTTGATATGCCAAATGGCCGCACACGGCGGGACTTGCAGCCTGGAGCGTTTCCACTGTGTGGCCAACTTGGTGCTGATGTGCCGCCAACGTCCGGAGGGCGCGCGCGACAGGTTGGGGCTCGCGTGCGGCGCTCGCCCGCCTCGCTCGGATGCCATCAGCGATCCGTGGGTGTCCGGCGCTGTTCGACCTCGACGTGCGGCAGCCAGCGTAGCCAGTTGGGTAGGTACCAGCTCCAGCGGTCGAGCAGGACGAGCATGCTGGGGAGGACGACCGTACGGATCAGCGTTGCGTCCAGGAGCAGGGCGACGGCGACGCCGAAGCCCATCTCCTGGAACTGAACGAGTTGGCCACGAGCGAAGCCGACGAACACGACGATGATGATCAGTGCCGCGCCAGTGATGATCCGAGCGGTCGAGGCAACGCCGGTCACGACGGCCTCGCGTGTCGAGCCGGCCTGGTCATAACGCTCCTTGATCCGGCTCATCAGGAAGACCTGGTAGTCCATCGAGAGGCCGAAGAGCACGGCGAACAGGAAGAGCGGTACCCAGGCGTCGATGGACTGGACGTGCTCGAAGCCGAAAAAGCCCGCAAGATAGCCGTGCAAGAACACGAGTGTGAGCAGCCCGTAGGCGGCTCCGACCGAGAGCAGGTTGAGAATGATCGAGACAACGGCAACGACGATGGAGCGGAACGCGATTGTGAGCAGGATCAGGCTGAGTGCGAACACAAACGCAAAGACATATGGCGTCGGTCCTGTCGAGGCGTCGAAGTACTCGGCGTTCTTCTCTGTCACGCCTCCGACGAGGATG
>JADGPH010000227.1 GCA_017882555.1 Thermoleophilia bacterium | reverse complement strand
GACGGGTCATGCGTCACCAACCCGGTCTATTCCAGTCCGGCACTGCTCGCGATCGACCCGGACATTGTTACCACGACCGTGCGCAACGACCCGACAGCCGAGTCGGTGATCCGCCAAGCGACGACCAACATCTTCGATGCTGTTCTTTCTGGTCCGGCGGCGGGATATGCCAACGATCCGAGTTATCCACTCGCACCCGGCGCGTGAGCGATCTGATTGTTGTCAGGCTCGGTGGAGGCCGGCCGCATCTGCGCGCGTGATCTTCGGTTCGGAGCAGATGGGTCGGTCACGCGCGGCCCGCTTGTAGGGACGACGGACTCGGGGCGGAACGGTCGGTCATCGGCCATCGAGAGCGCCGATGACCGACCCGATCACACCCGGTGACGGAGTAAGAGCCGACGAGCAGATTCGAACCGCTGACCCCTTCATTATGAGGATGCCGCGGCGTTTGTCGCTGGTTGTGGTCCTTGGCGCTGGCGGCCTCGGACAAGCCAGTTTCGGTCGTTTCGCCCCCACGCGTCTTGCGATTGATGCCGGCTCGTGTGTTGCCAGCACGTTGCCATTTCGAACTGGCGCTTCGGGCGTGGCGGTGGGGCTCCGATTCAGAGTTTGGCCGCGGCGGCGCATGACCCACGACAGCCATTGCATCGCTGCGCGGCGGACACGAGCACGGATAATCGCGTCAGTCGGCACGGGCCCGCCTCGGGGCGCCAACGTGCCGCTGGGGACACGGTCGTTCGCACCGGGCCTCGTTGGCCTGTCACGAGGAGATCGGGCGAGAGGTGGTGCCGTGCTGCCCTCACCAGGCACCCGCTCGGGCCAGGTCACAGTGGATCCGCGGCCACCGGCGCCTCTCTGACATGGCGCATCGCGACCACTAGCTGAGCGTCCTCCGACAGGGTGGTGTCGATCGGATGCGCCTCCGGCCACGGTTGCCGGCGGCGATCGAGCGCGCGCGCAACGGTCAGACCCGCCTCGGACACGTCATTTCGACGACGCTCCCGATCCAGCACCCGCTCGCGAACCACGTCCTTCGGTGTGTGACACTCGAGCTCCACGACATCGGAGAACGTGTCGTTCGCGATGAGCCGTGCGTCGCGCCGATATCCGACAGCTCCAAACGTGGCGTCGAGGACGACTGAGAATCCGCCGCTCAGGAGCAACCTCGCGCGATCCATCAATGCGGCATACGTCCGGCCGGTGACCTCTGGCGCATAGAGGCCCTCGTCGAGGGCATCACGGTCCTCTCGTTGTTCATGACCCACCATGCCGATATCGCGACGGACCTCATCGCTGCGAAGGTGCACCGCACCCATGGTCTCCGCCAGCCGTGCTGACAGGGTCGACTTGCCGGTCCCGGGCGCGCCGCCGACGACGACGACGAGCGGGCGGGCGGAGTCGAGGTGCCGGACGCAGAGAGCGAAGTGCGAACGCGCGGACGCCACCGCACCGACGTCACCCTGCGCAACCTGCAGACATGCGACCTTTGATCGCACCATGGCGCGCTGCGCGATGTAGATGTGCAGCAGGCTCTCCGGGGAGTGGTCCCCGGCGAGTCGTTGGTACGTCTGTGCGAAGAACTCCGCCAGGTCGGGTCTTCCCAGCGATTCGAGATCCATGGCCAGAAAGGCCACGTCTGCCAACTCATCGCCGTAGCGGAGATGGGGATCGAATTCGAGACAGTCGAGAATCCGTGGTCCATCGGACAGGCAGAAGATGTCCTTGGACAGGAGGTCCCCGTGACCGTCGACGATGTGGCCACCCTCGACACGCCGTGTCAGAAGATCAGTCCGACCGGCGATGTAGCGATGGATCAGTGACCGCTCCCGATCGAGAGTCGGACAGCCGACAACCTCGTGCGCAAATGGTTCCCACTCGTCGAGGTCCGCATCCCACCGGTCACGAAGCCCATCGGGAGTTCCCGACCGGTCCACCACCGGCCCGCGTCCGGCCGTCGTGTGAAAGGCGACAAGCAGGTGCGCGATGCGCCTGAGGTCCTCCGTGACGTCGGCTCCGGATGTCACCAGGGTTGCAAGACAACGCTCGTCCGGAAGACGCCGCATCACCACCTCGGCATCGACGAGAATCCCTGCCGCATCGCGGATCTCGTCGACTCTGAGGTAGACGTCTGGGGCAAGGCGGCGGTTGAGATCCACCTCGTTGCGGCATGCGGCCAGTCGCAACTCCGGAGTGCCGAGGTCCATGAACGGGAACCGGACCGCCTTCTTGCGCTTGCGGACCAGTTCACCCGCGAACGTCAACACCGAGGCATGCGTTTCGATTCGCTTCGCGGCCACGCACGCAGCATCGCAGCTCGGATCAACGCTCGGAGGCCGAACACAGATGCCGGTGTGCGCGTGATCGCGGAGTACCTGGCCGCCGTCTGCCGGCACGATGACCGATGACCTGATCACACCTGGTGACGGACTGAGAGCCGACGCGCGGATTCGAACCGCGGACCCCTTCATTACGAGGTAGCCGCGGCCTTTGTCGCTGGTCGGGGTCCGTGGCGTTAGCAGCCGAGCACAAGCCCATTTCGCCCGTATTGCCCCCTCGTGCTTTGCGGCTGGTGCACGTTGGTGTGTTGCCCACGTGTTGCCAGGTCTGGCGTCGAGGCTGCCGATTTGCGGCAGGAGAATCAGCTGCGGTAGAGGTTGGCGGCACTTGGCGTGTGAGCAGGTGCGGACTGACCAGCGACGGAAAGTGTTGGCTCTCTGCTGGAGAGAGACCGCCAGAAGACGCACATGGTTCATTGGGGCGCGCCCTCTCTTGGGTGGCGCAGTCTTTGTCGCTTGGCGCCGTGCTCTTCTTGGAGCGCCCGACGATGGTCAGCAGCCCGCGGCGGCGTTTGCGATCGACTCATGCGCCACGATGGCGTCTACCTCGGCTTGGGCGGCGTGGGCGCGCGCTTCCCAACCCTTTGCCAAGAGTTGTCGCGCTTAGGCGGCTGCGGAGGCGATCGCCGAGTCTGCAGGTGCCGGCGTCGACGGGGTCGCCCGGCTCGCAGCCTGCCTGTAGGCAGCCGAGTCTGCTGGGATCTGAGCCAGGAGAAGACCAGACGCTACTCAGCGGCAGCGATCAACTTGTCGAGTACGTCGTTGAAGGTCGTCCAGTGTTTGTCGCCGAAGCGGTCGCGCCACGACTGCTCTACCTCTCGTCCAGCAGTCCACACGGCTGCGTCGAGAGCCTGGCCCCGCTTCGTCAATTGGACGATGCGGCCGCGGCCGTCGGTGGGATCCGGACGGCGTTCGACATAACCCAAGCGTTCGAGCTCCCTCAACATGTCGTTGGTCGCCTGCTTGGACAGGCGTGCTGCCGCTGCGATCTCGCCGGGCCGACGCCGATCCACGCCGGCGAACCGGAAGAGGGCGATCATCGCCGTGGTGACGTCAGGGTGCCCGGCCGCGCGGATGCGCGCCAGCATCCCGTTCGAACCGAAGTCATACGCGAGACGTAGCCGGCCGACGACGCTCGGTACACGCTCGAACTCCACCGGAGTTGACAGATCTCGTACGGCGACAGTACTATTTATCGTACGGTCCACGTACTAAACAGTATCGGAGGTCGGGGTGGATCACAATCGCAGTGGGACGGACCTTGCTCAGAAGGTGGGACCCGTGCGTGTCGACGCCAACGAGGCGAGGTCGCTCTGGGTCATCGGACATCGGGTGACGCTGCTACCAGTGGGCGGTCGCATCGCCGCCCTTGAGGTGGTGACGCCGGCGGGCGTGCCCGGGCCGCCCCCGCACCACCACGAGGACGCCGACGAGTTCTTCTATGTGATTGCGGGTTGTCTCGGGGTCATGAGTGACGACACGTGGACGTCTCTCGGGCCGGGCGACTACACGAACGTCCCTCGAGGCACCGTGCACTCCTTCCGCAACGAGGGGCCGGACGACGTGAGGGTCATAACCGGCTTCGAGCCGCAGGGCTTCGAGCGTTTCTTCCTCGAGTACGGTGTCGATGTCGACGAGGCGGGATCGTTCGAGACCTCAGTGAGCGACGCGATGATCGCGCGGGTGATCGAGGGCTGCGCGCAGTTCGGCATGATCCTGGCACCGGCGTAAGTTCCTCGACGCTCCCACGAATCGGCTCCAGACGGAGAAAGGGGGCGTCGTGCCCAAGTACATGGTCGACAGGCTGCCTGACCTTCCGCATGGCCAGATTTCGGGCACTGCCGTAGTGGCCATGGAGCGGGGCGTAGAGCTTTCGCGCGAAGGTCGGGATATCAGCCCCTATCTCGAGAAGGAGGCGTGAACATGGGACGTAAGCTGCTCAACCCGTCCGCTCTTCATCCAGCGCCGGGCTTCAGTCACATCGCTGTCGCGACTGGGTCGCGCGCGATCTACTTCGCAGGTCAGGTCGCGCTGGACGCCGGATTCAACATCGTCGGCGAGGGCGATCTCAGGGCCCAGACAGTCGCAGCGATGCGCAACCTGGAGACCGCTATGGGTGAGGTCGACG
>JADGPH010000226.1 GCA_017882555.1 Thermoleophilia bacterium | reverse complement strand
GGCATGCTGAGCAGCGAGGGCAACCCCCATCGCCCCGGCGATCCCGATCGCCGGGGCACCGCGCACGGCCAGCGACGTGATCGCCTCGGCGACCTGCCCCCAGTCGGTGCAGTGTCGATAGACCACCTGCTCCGGGAGCCGGGTCTGATCCAGGAGTACCACCTCGCCGTCGCCGAGGCGAAGGATATCGCTCGGCTCCAGACCGGCACCGACGGTCGGTGTCGGTTTACCCGACGGCGACAACGCGATGTGGGTCACGCCCCGACCGATCGTGGGTCGGCGCGGCTAGGCCGGGTCCTGCGAACGACCGTGGCCCGTCTCGGCAAGGCGCGCCTTCAGGCGACCGATCATCTCGACAGGACCGGGGTCCACTCCGCGCGCGATCGCCAGATACATCGACACGTAATCCCCCAGCATCGTGAGATCGAGCGCCCGACCGAAGGGGGTATCTCCGTCTGCAGCGACCTCGATGACGCCGCCCACACGGGGCGCCACAAGCTCACGGGTCAAGTCGAATCGACGAATGACCTGCCGGTGCTGGTGCGGATCACGCAGAAACACCAGTTGGGTCATCGGACCCAGCTCACTCGTGCCGCCGAATGCGCAGATCTCGTTGTGGTCGAGTTCCGGCAACACCGACCAGAATGCAGGCATCTCGGCATTCTCGTTGATCTGCGCCTTCCAGCGCTGTGCCACGGCGGCGGTCGCCTCTGCACCCCAGATCACCGGCACGACATCGGTCAGCCCCAGCGCGATCTGTTTGGCCAGGTTTTGGTCTGTTGGAACCACGGGGGCAAGGCCTTCAACGCTCGCGGCTATCACCCGGCGCGCATCGTCGAGCTCGGCGTCAGGTGGTGAGATCACACCCATCCGGCCGAGCACCACCACGAGCGGCACCAATATCTGCAACATCGCCGCCCGGGGCTGCAGGCCCGGCGGAAGGTCGATGACCGGAACCCCAAGGTCGCGGTAGAAGGAGCCAAGTTTTCCGCCACTGGTGATCGCCACACAAAGCGCGTTGCGCTCGGTGGCCTGACTGGCGGCCGTCAGCGTTTCCTCGGTTTCCCCGGAATACGAGCTCAAGATCACCAGCGTGCCCTCGCCGACCCAGCCCGGGAGGTAGTAATCGCGCAAGACCGCGGCGGGATGACGCAGCCGCTCGCGCCACGCACCAAGCGCAAGATCGCCGACGATTCCGGACCCGCCCATTCCAGCGATCGCGACGTTGCGCACCGCCTCGACCGGCCACGCCATATCGACCGCCTCGGCCCCAGCCCGCGCCCGGTCAAACATCTCGACCGAATTGCCGATGACCGCAAATAGGCGCAATGTGTCGATCAGGTACGAGTCCTCGCGGTCCAACACGCCATGCGTCATGAGTGTCCTTTCCCGGCCGGGTCAGCGACCGCCACCTCGCGAATCTCACCCACATCGATCGAGGCTGGGCCAACGATCGAGACGGTCTCACCAATCTGCGCGTTATCACCGACCACGACAAGTCCCTCGAGTCGCGCACCTGCTCCAACCTCAACACCTTCACCGATCACACAATCCTCGATGTACGCGTTGACGCCGATACGGGTCCGGGCCCCCAACACACTGCCGATCACTTGGGCACCCGCCGCGATCACACAGTCCGCGCCAACACTGGCGCAATCGACCACCCGGGCCCCGTCCTCAACGATAGTCCGCGGCCCCAAGTACGCGTCGCGGACGGTGCTCTCGGTAAACACGTTGTTGCTCAACACGTCCTTGTGGGCATCCAGATACGACTGGGGCGTCCCGATGTCGCGCCAGTAGGCGTCACTGGGATACCCGAACAGGCCCCCCTGTGCGGCGACCTTCGGGAAGATCTCCCGCTCGATCGAGCTCGCACGGCCCGCGGGGATCATCGCGATGACCTCCTGGGAGAGCAAGTATGTCCCGGCGTTGATCAGAAACGGCTCGCCGGGGATCAGCTGGTCGGGAGTCGGCTTCTCGAGAAACTCCGCAACTGAGCGATCCTCGCGCAATCGGACGAGTCCGTAGGCGCTCGGATCACGGACCGGGGTCAGTGCCACGCTGGCCTGGGCACCGGCGGCGTTGTGGGCGGCCTGGAACGCCACCAGATCAAGGTCCGTCAGGATGTCGCCGTTGAGTACCAGGACATCGTCGGTGTGATCGAACAGCGGTACCGCGTTTGCGGCGGCTCCCGCGGTCCCCAACGGCGACGGATCGACCGCGTACTGCAACCGCACACCAAACCCGGTTCCGTCACCAAAGAACGCCTCCAGCGCGTCGGGGCGATAGCCGCACGAAAACACGACATCGTGAATACCGTGCCGCACCAGGTGGGCGAGTTGATGCGCCACAAAGGGTCGGTCGACCAACGGCATCATGGGCTTCGGACGCGTCACAGTCAGGGGCCGCAGCCGTGTGCCCTCACCACCCACCAGGATGACGGCTTGCATCGCGGCTACGCCTCGGGCGCAACGTTGTGATTGGTCCCTGGCAACCGACCGATCCCCTCGTACTGGTAGCCCCACTGCGCCATGGTCTCTGGGTCGAGCGCGTTGCGTCCATCGATGATGACGGGTCGCGCCATCATACTCACGAGGTTCGGCCAGTCCAGGCCGACGATCTCGGGCCATTCTGTCACCAGCACGCACGCCTCGGCAGCGGCCAGCGCGGCCGTAGGCGTCGCGGCAATCTCGACGCCCGACAAGCCATCGAGGTCGTGCACGACCGGATCCCACACGACCACGGTGGCGCCTTCGGCAAGCAACCGCCCCGCCAAGACCAGGCTGGCGGCTTCGCGCATGTCGTCGGTGCCGGGCTTGAACGCCAACCCGAGCAGCGCGATACGCCGACCGCGCACATCCCCGAGGTGCTTTTTGAGCTTCCCGACCACGCGCCGCTTCTGCAGCTCGTTGACCTCGATCACGCTGGTCAGCAGCTGAAAGTGGTAGCCCGAATTGCCGGCAAGCTGCTTGAGGGCCGCGACATCCTTTGGAAAGCACGATCCTCCAAACCCGATCCCGGGTCGCAAGAAGGCGGTCCCGATACGTGAATCCATGCCCATGCCCACGGCGACGTCGGCGACGTCGGCGCCCACCTCTTCGCACACGTTGGCGATTTCATTGATGAAGCTGATCTTGGTGGCCAAGAAGGCGTTTGAGGCGTACTTGACCATCTCGGCGGTGGGCACAGTCGTGCGCAACATCGGTGCGTCCAAGGGCGCGTAGAGCTCTGCGACGCGCGAGGCATCCTCCTGCCGGAACGCGCCGAGCACCACCCGGTCCGGTCGCATGAAGTCGGCGATCGCCGCACCCTCTTTGAGGAACTCCGGGTTCGCGACGTACCCGACCGCGCCCAAGCCACGGGCGTCAAGTTGCCGACGGACCCGCTCGCCGGTCCCCACCGGCACGGTGCTCTTCATGACCAAGATATGGCGGGACTCGCCCCCGATCATGGCCAGCTCTTCTACGACAGCCATCACCCGCGACAGATCGGCGTCCCCGGAGTATGTCGGCGGGGTATCGACCGCCACGACCAAGATGTCACTACACCCAAGCAGTTCCTCCAACGAGAGCGTGAAGCTCAGCCGTTCGGCGTGCTCGTTGATCAACTCCCGCAGACCGGGCTCATGGATCGGCACCTCGCCGTCGTTGAGCGCGTCGATCTTGCGTGCATCGATGTCGCGAATGCACACGCTGTGGCCGAGGGCGGCAAAGCAGACGCCCGAGACCAGCCCCACATATCCGGCTCCGATGACCCCGATGCGGGCCCCGGTCACCCGGACACCAACGATCGCGCACCGCCCGCGGCAACGTCGCGGACAAACGCCACCAGCGCCGCGCGATACGGCCCCAGGCTGGCAAGCTCGACATATTCATCCGGACCGTGGTGACCCGCACCGGCTGGGCCGTACTCCACCGCGGCGACCCCGACTTCGAGAAACGGACTCGCGTCCGACGATCCGTCTCGGCCCACCGTGCGTGCCCCGGGGTGCGCTGCCCGCGCGACCGACACCAGGGTCTCAACCATCGGATGATCCTTCGGCACCCGGGCCGCGGGTTTGTCCAAGAGCACCTCCACGTCCACCGCGGGGTCAAGCCCGCGTATCTGGGTGAGCAGCTGGGTCCGATCCTGATCGGGCAGGCAGCGGATATCGACCCAGATACGACAACTGTCCGGAACCCGGTTGAGCGCATCGCCACCGACGATACGCCCGACGTTGATGGACGGGCTCGCGAACATCTCCGACGCCTCGGTCATGAACGGGAGGTTGGCGATTTGGTGGTAGAGGTGGACCGCCCGCAATACGGCGTTGGTCCCCTCCCACGGGGTGGACCCGTGTGCGGCCGTGCCCGGGACATGCAAACACAGCAACAGCACTCCCTTGGCCTGGATCCCCACATCCAAGTCGGTGGGCTCTCCGCACAACACAAAATCGGCCCGCAGGCCATCCCGCACCAACACCTCTGAACAGTTGGCACCCGGCGCCGCGCGCTCCTCGTCGGGAACAACCATGAGCTCGAGAACCGCACCCCACAATCCGCCCGCCGAGAGCTCAGCGGTCGCCATCATCATGGCGGCCAGCGCGCCTTTCATATCGTAGGCACCGCGTCCGTAGAGCCGACCCTCGCGGCGCAGCGGGACAAACTGCTCAGGGTTGCCGGGTACGACATCCAGATGGCCGTTGAACAGCAACCGCACGGGACCCTCGCCAACGCGCGCAAGCAGACAGCGGCGATCGCCCACGTGCACCTCACTCACGGGCACCTCACGCGCATCGAGCCAGCCGGCGACAAAGTCGATCGCGCGCTCGAGTCCGGAGGGGACGGAGGTGTCAATGGCGATCAGCTGCTCGGCCAAATGGGCCTCATTCACGCTGCACACAATACCCGAGTTCCCGCACCGCCCACGCCAAAGCCCACCCGATCAGTTCGTCGCGAGCTCTGGCTCGGAGGCGCGCCCGTCGTCGATTTCGGGCACACGACGGCGCATCGTCCAGATCCCCCACGCCACGAGCAATACCGAGCAGGTCACCAGACTCACGCGGATCCCGACGATCTCCGCCCAGAGTCCCGCCAGGAGTGAGCCGATCGCAATGGGGCCGATCACCGCCAGCTGATAGAGCCCGAGCATGCGCCCAATCATCGAGCGCGGTGTCCGAAGCTGAATCGACGTGTTGATCAAGATGAACATCCAGATCCAAAATGCCCCGCACAACGCCATTCCCAAAAGACCGAGCGCGAGCGTCGGTGCCACCGCCATGCCGCTCATCATGATCGCGAAGACGATCGTCGCCAACGAAATCGCTACGTCGCGCGTCAAGCCGTGAGCCTGCAGACGATCCAGGACCCATGCGCCCACCAACGCACCGGCCCCCATCGCTCCCAACAGCAGTCCGAGGCCGGCCGCGCCGGCACCCAAGACGTGGGCGATGACCGGGGCCAGTTCTTGGACGGGCGCGGCGAGGGCGGCAAACATCGTGATCGAGATGAGCAAGCGGCGAATCGCGGGGTCCTGCCGCGCAAACCGCAACGCAAAGCGCGTAGACACCCCGGAGGGTCGAGGGCCCATCTCGCGGACGTGGACCCACAGCAACACCAGAATCAACGCCACGAACGAGAACGCATTCAAGCCAAAACACCAGGTGGTGCCGACAACGCTCAACAACACGCCTCCGATCGCGGGACCGGCAAGACGCGCGACATTGACCCCCGCAGCATTCAGGGACACCGCCTGCTCAAAGTGCTCGGGTGGAACCAACGCCGGCACGAGGGCGAGCATCGCCGGGAGCCCGAGCGCAAACCCCACGCCAAGTGCGAATGTCAGCGCGAAGATCACCGGCACGCTCAAGGCGCCGATCAGCGACATCACCGCCATGCCGCCCGCGGCGACCCCCTGGAGCGCAAAGGTCCATCGGCCGATCCGGCGGCGATCAAAGCGATCCGCGATCTTCCCGCCAGAGGTCGAAAACAGAAACGCCGGCCCGCGCGATACCAACGAGAGCGCCCCCACCATCCCCGGTGAATGGGTCAGGTGATAGATCAAGTATCCGGCCGCAACGGTCTGAAGCCAACTTCCGCAGTTGGAGATCAGCGACGCGATCCAGAAGCGCCGGAAATCGCGCAGCTGCAAGACGGTCGGTACCCCGGGAACCAGGGACCGCGACCGCAACGCCGGGGCGCCGTGCGGGTCGTCAGGCGCCATCATGCCGGGGCCTTCAGTCATCCCGCCTCATCGTGACGCACGGACCCAAGGCAGGGCGGTTCCGCGGCCACGATGAGCGCAGCCCGCCCGATCCCGGTGTGTGCATTGTGTGATGGCGTCGCCTCCACCACCATCGATGCTTCGCACCGGCAAGGTCCAGTACCTGAAGATTCCTGCCCCGAACGTCCAGCAGACGATCGCGCTTCGCGCGCGCGGCCGGACGGAATACCCGCTGGCCGCACGCGGCTCGCACCTGGTTGGACCACACCACCGAAAAGGAGCGCAGACACTGGATCCCAGACCGGATACCGGATGCGCACACGAGCATCCTGCGGCGCGCCATCTCCTGGGTAGGTAACGACAAGCTGGGCGCGCCGAGGCCACAGTGGGAATCAAGCAGTGAGCGCTGATCGGGTAGACAACCACTCCCGGCAGCTGTCATCCCGCCGCGATCGCGACGCGTCGTCGAGAGCACTCGTGCGCGGATGGTTCCCGGCGGCGACCGGACGCGGGCCGTTCGGGCACGGCAGCGTCGCGCCACGCGAGCTTCCGGTGATCGACGATCGCGGCGGACGCGGTTCCGCCCACGTGCCGACTCATCGCGCGCCTCCCGATTGGCTGCAGGTCCGCTGCGGGATTGCGACGCGAACGCAAAGGTACTGATCCACCTGCTCTCGACCTATCGGGGACGCCCTTGGGCCCGTATGCCGGATCCGACTAGCTGCTGGACTCAAGCACCTTGAGCAAATTCTCCGCGCGATGCTTCTCCGCCTCGGCCCTGGTGCGCACAGCCTCGTTATCACCCGCGGTCTCGAGGGCATCTTCGGCAGCCTGAAGGTCGGCTCTGGCCCGGCCCGCGTCGATGTCACTCAACCGTACGGCTTGCGCGACCAGGATCAGCACATGATTCTGGTCAATGGTCAAGAAGCCCTCGGTCGTCGCGAACACCTCCTCGGTGCCCTCCGACCCCCGCACTCGCGTCCGTCCGTATCTCAGTGTGCACACCAGCGGTTCGTGCCGCGGCAACAGACCGACCTCGCCCGCCGAGCTCGGCGCGAAGACCATGGTCGCGGACCCCTCGAACAACGGCCCCACGGGCGTGAGTACACGCACGTCCAACGGTCCATCGTCGCTCGCCACGCCTTAGCTCCGCAGCGAGGCGGCCTTCTCGACCGCCTCGTCCATGGAGCCCACCAAGAAGAAGGCCTGCTCCGGCAGCTCGTCGTGCTGACCGTCGACGATCTCACGGAAGCCGCGAATCGTCTCAGTCAACGGGACGTACTTGCCCGGGGTACCGGTGAAGGCCTCCGCCACGTGAAGGGGCTGCGACAAGAACCGCTCGATGCGGCGGGCGCGGCCCACGGCAAGCTTCTGTTCGTCGGTGAGTTCATCGACGCCCAGAATGGCGATGATGTCCTGGAGGTCCTTGTAGGTCTGCAGCGTCTCTTGCACGCGACGCGCGGTGTCGTAATGCTCGTCGCCGACGATGTCGCGGGTCAGGATGCGGCTGGTCGAGTCCAGCGGGTCCACGGCCGGGTAAATACCCTTGGCCGCAATATCCCGCGACAGCACGGTCGTGGCGTCCAAGTGGGCAAACGAAGCGGCCGGGGCCGGGTCGGTCAGGTCGTCTGCAGGCACGTAGATGGCCTGCACCGAAGTGACCGAGCCGCGGTTGGTCGAGGTGATTCGTTCCTGCAGATCTCCCATCTCCGTTTGCAGGGTCGGCTGGTAACCCACGGCGGACGGCATACGGCCGAGCAGCGCCGACACCTCAGAACCGGCCTGGACGAACCGGAAGATGTTGTCAATAAACAGCAGCACGTCCTGGCCGCTCTCTTCACGAAAGTACTCGGCCATGGTGAGACCGGCGAGAGCCACTCGCAAACGTGCGCCCGGAGGTTCGTTCATCTGACCGTAGACCAGCGCGGTCTTGTCGATAACCCCGGACTCCTTCATCTCCAGCCAGAGGTCATTGCCCTCACGGGTCCGCTCGCCCACACCTGCGAACACGGAAAGCCCGCCATGCTCACGGGCGATGTTGTGAATGAGCTCCTGGATAAGCACGGTCTTGCCCACACCGGCACCGCCGAACAGCCCGACCTTTCCGCCCTTCACGTACGGCGCCAGCAGATCCACGACCTTGATGCCGGTCTCGAAGATCTCTTCGGTCGGGTTCAGGCGGTCGAAGCTTGGGGGCTCGCGGTGGATCGGCCAGCGCTCAACGTTACCCAGCTCCGCGCCTTCATCGATGATCTCGCCGAGCACGTTGAAGATGCGGCCCAAGGTGGCCTGGCCGACCGGCACCGAAATCGGGAGGCCGGTGTCGCGCACCGCGGTACCCCGCGCCAGACCGTCGGTCGTGTCGAAGGCGACCGCGCGCACCTTGTCGTCACCCAAGTGCTGTTGCACTTCAGCCACGAGCGTCGACCCATCTGCGCGTGGGATCTCCAGCGCGTTGTAGATGGCGGGCAAGTTGCCACCGTCGAAACGGACGTCAAGCACGACGCCCTTGATTTCGAGGACGGTTCCGGTGTTGCCGTTTTCAGCCATGCGTGGTTTGCGCTCCTCGTGTGGTCAACAACTACTGAAGGGCATCCGCCCCGGCCACCACTTCCAGGATTTCCTGGGTGATTGCAGCCTGGCGGGCCCGGTTCATCTTTAGGGTGTACTCGTCGATCAGCGATGCCGCGTTGTCGGACGCGTTGCGCATCGCACTGCGCCGTGCAGCATGTTCGGCCGCGGCACTCTCAAGCAGTGCCCGGTAGACGGTGACGTTCACAAATGTCGGCAGCAGCCGCTCAAGGACCTCTTCGGCGCTCGGCTCGAACAAGGCGATCGGCGCAGCCGGCTGAATGTCCCTGGGGTCGGGCGCAATGTCGTGGCCGAGCACCAAACGCCGCTGGATCGGCAGCAGCTGCTCGACCACGACTTCCTGCTGCATGACCGACTTGAAGGCGTTGTAGACCAAGAGGACCCGATCGACTTCGTGGGACGAAAATGTCTGGACCAGATGGTCGGCGATCCGTTCGGCGTCGTGGAAGTTCGGATGATCGGAAAAGCCTTCGAACGTATGCTCGATCGCCTTGGCGCGAAAGCGCAGTGTGCCCGAGCCCTTCTTGCCCACCCCGACGTAGATCACGTCGTTCACGCCGCCGTCCCGTAACTCCCGGTCGGCCGAGAAGCCGGCGCGCAGGATGTTCACGTTGAAGGCGCCCGCCAGTCCGCGGTCGCCGGTGATGGTGACGATCGCGGCGCGCGCGACCTCGTCGCGCTCCTCGAGTAGCGCGAACTTGGGCAGACCGCCGCTCTGGCGTGCCGCCTGGGCCATCTGCTCACGCATCGCTTGCGCATACGGGCGGAGCACCTCGATTCGCTCCTGGGCGCGACGCAGCTTCGCCGAAGCCACCAGCTCCATGGCCCGGGTGATCTTGCGGGTGTTGCGCACCGACTCAATGCGGCGCTTGATGTCGCGCGAGCTAGGCATGCGGCTCCGGCCTAGGCCGCGGCGGGCGCCGGGGTCTCGGTGACCGCGGCCCCTTCACGCGGAAGGATGTCCGCCAGAACACGCGCGGCGACCTGATCGATAATGGCGGCACTGGCATCGCTCAGATCGCGCTCGTCGCGGATCGCGACCAACGCGCTGCCCTCTTCGCGCAGCGCAGAACGGATGGCCTCGTTGATGTTCGGGACCTCGGCCGGGGTGATCTTGTCGAGGTACCCTTGGTTGGCGGCGTAGATAATCGCCACCTGCTCCTCAACGGGCCAGGGTGCGTAGGCCGGTTGGTTGAGGGTCGCCACGAGCCGGGCGCCACGCGCCAGCGTGCTTTGTGTGGCCGCGTCAAGCTCGGATCCGAACTGGGCGAATGCCTCGAGGTCACGATACTGGGCGAGCTCCAGTTTCAGACGACCGGCCACCTTGCGCATGGCACGGATCTGGGCCGTCCCACCCACGCGACTCACGGAGATACCGACGTTCAGCGCCGGACGGACACCCGAGTAGAACAGCTTGCTCTCGAGGAATATCTGGCCGTCGGTGATCGAGATCACATTGGTCGGAATGTAGGCGGAGACGTCTCCGGCCTGGGTTTCGATGATCGGCAGAGCGGTCAGCGAACCCCCACCCAACTCGTCGCTGAGCTTACAAGCGCGCTCGAGCAGGCGGGAGTGCAGGTAGAACACATCGCCGGGAAAGGCCTCGCGACCGGGCGGGCGCCGCAACAGCAGGGACATCTGCCGATAGGCGTCAGCCTGCTTGGACAGGTCGTCGTAGATGCACAATGCGTGCTGGCCGCTGAACAAGAAATACTCGGCCATTGCGGACCCGGAGTACGGGGCCAGGTACTTCAGCGGCGCCGAGGCGGACGCGGTTGCGGCGATGACCGTCGTGTACTCCATCGCGCCGGCCGCCTTGAGGCGCTGGACGACCTGAGCGATCGTCGATGCCTTCTGGCCGATCGCCACGGAGAAGCACTGCACGCCCTGGCCAGGCTGGTTGATGATGGTGTCGACGGCAATCATGGTCTTGCCGGTCTGACGGTCGCCGATGATCAACTCGCGCTGGCCCCGACCGATCGGGATCAGTGC
>JADGPH010000225.1 GCA_017882555.1 Thermoleophilia bacterium | reverse complement strand
TTCGCAGTGCACAAGGGGCCCCTCCGGGCCCCTTGTGTCATGTCGGGGCGGGGGCGACATCCGGTGATCGACACACGCTGCTCGTTCAAGGCCGCGTCCGGTGAGAGCGCGATTTCCACGACGCGGCCGAAGATGAACATCATGATCAGCAGCCCCCGGGGCCAGGCCCAAACACACCGCATGTGGCCCGCTGGTGGGCGGGAGCGTCGTTGTGGAGGACATGAGCGGTCTCTGGATCAATGGCAGCCCGTCCCTTTCAGGTGCGCGCGAAGGGCATGGGCCGCCGGTTGCGGCGACTCTCGCCCGGGCGGCCGGGCAAAGGCGCGCCCGAATTGGGATGATCCGCTGCCGTGAGTGAGCCCACCATCACCGAGTCGGTTCGAAGCGCAGGTCGCGCGGCACGTGCCGCAGCCCCAAGTCTTGCGGCCGCACCGGAATCGGCGCTGACCTCGGCGCTTGAGGGCATGAGCGCGCGCCTGGGCGACCAGAGCGACGCGTTGCTTGCGGCAAACGTCGCGGACCTCGCGGCGCTGGATCCGAGCTTTCCCGATGCCATGCGCGATCGCCTGCGCCTTGATGCCGACCGCATCGCGGCGATGGCCCGTCAGATCGATGAGCTCGCCTCCGCGCCGTTTGCGCCGCGTGTGGTTCTGCGCCGGGCACTCGGCGATCACCTGGTGCTCGAGGAACGCCGACGCCCGGTCGGGGTGATCGGTGCCAACTACGAGGCGCGTCCGAACGTCACCATCGACGTGGCCTCGCAGTTGATCAAATCGCGCAACGTCGGCGTGCTGCGCACCGGCGGGGCGGCCTTGCGCTCGGCGGCCGCACTCGTGGATTTCGTGATCGCGCCGGCGCTCGATGATGCCGGTTTGGACGCGCGGGCGGTGCAACTGGTGCGCTCGCCCGACCGGGCGGGGGCGATCGCCCTTGTGTCCGAGCCGGAATTGATCCCGTTGGTGATCATTCGCGGCAGCGGTCCGACCACGCGTGAACTCTCGATGCGGGCGGCGGCCTTGGGTGTGCGGACGCTCGCCCATGCCGATGGCGGTGGGGTGCTGTTCGCAGATTCCGCGGCCGACGTTGAAATGTTCCGTGGGCTCTTGCGCGCAAGCGTCGATCGACTTGGGGTGTGTAACCGACTCAATCTCCTGTTGCTTCACGATGACCGGTGGGATGAACTCGTCGATGTCGCGCGCGAGGAACTGTCGGCGCTGGGGGTTGCCGTCTCACTGCCTCCGCATACGCATGCGCGGGGGCACGAATGGGCACTCGACGAAGGCAACGAGGCCAACGTCACCGTCGACCGCGCCGACACCCCGGCCCACGCGGCGGCCATCGCCAACGATGAGACCTCGGGACTCGCCGCGGGGATCGTGACCAGCGATTCCGAGCATGCACGTCAGTTTCTGGACGCCTACACCGGGACCGGTGCCTTCTGGAATGCCCCGACACGCCTATTGGACGGATTCAAACTCCTCGGTGCGCCTGAGACCGGCATCAACGTGGATCACGTGCCGGGTCCGCGCGGCCCGGTGACGTTCCGCGACCTTTACCTGCGTCAGTACGTCGTGCTACCCGCCGACGCATCTCCGGAGCTCGCCGGACAGTAGGCGAGCCACAGGCTGGTGCGGCCCGCGGCCCGCGGCATCCCCGCGGGCCGATGTCACCGCGCGCCCGAGTGGGCCGTGATGTCAAGAAACAGCGGCAGTCCGCCGATGACTCGGGTGTCGGCGCTCACATGCGCGCGGGTATCCCCGTGTCGCACTGTAGGCCAGCTGCACGTGGGGGATCGGTGGACTCAGCCAAACGGCATCGCCAAGCAGGCTTTTCGTACATCGAGGTCCTGATCGGGATCGTGATTTTGGCGATCGTCGCGGCGGGCGTCGTCACGGGATTCGGGGCGGCGTCCTCGCAAATCGGGAGCTCCCGGGTCGATGTCACCGCATCGAAGATCGCCCAGCAGCATCTCGAGGACATCAACAACATGCCGTATTCCCAGGTCGGCGTTGTGGGTGGGAACCCACCCGGGACGATTGCCGTGACCCAAACCCAGGTCGTCGGCGGCGTGACCTATACGACCCAAACGAGCATCAAGTACGCCGACGACCCGGCAGTGGGGCAGCCACATATCTTCGTCGACTACAAATTGGTGACCGTGGCGGTAACACCCCAGATTGTGTCGGGCAAGGCCGTGACCCAAACGACGTTGATCGCGCCGCCCAATTACGCCTCGATCGCGGGTTTGTCGACAGCCGTGGTGACCGTCGTCGACGCGGTGACCCTCCAGCCGCTGACCGGCATGACGGTCACCATCAGCGGGGGGCCCTCCGCGACCCGCACCGACATCACGACCGCGAGTGGGACGGTGGTGTTCGCCGGTTTGACACCGAACCCGCCCACAACGGGCAATCCTCAGTACTCGTACGGCGTCCAGGTCAGCCAATCGGGCTACGCCACCGATCCGAGCACCGCCCCGAGCGTCACCATGCAGCACTTGTCGGCGTCCCAGACCTGGTCGGTCACGGTCAAGGTGTTTCAGCCGGCCACGCTGGGGGTCACCCTGGTCGACTCGGTGACGGGGTTGTCGATCTCCAACTACTCGACGATCACGGTCACCGCACCCGCGCCGCAGTCTGTCACCGACAGCCAATCCGGTACGACGGGCGCCTTCACCTTTACGACCCTGCAGGGTCAGGTCATTGAACCAAGCCTGTCGTCGTTTGCGATTACCGCGAGTGCCGATTGTTACGCCTCCCAGACCCAGAACACCCCAGTGCCGGTCGGGTATCCGAACGCCACCATCCAAAACGTGAGTTTCAGACTGGTCCCGCAGAGCGGCGGTCGAATGAATGTGACCGTTCTCGACGCGACGACCGGAAACCCGATCTCTGGGGCACAGGTGCAGCTGTCCGGCGGCCAGGGCAATCTTGCCCCGGTCGTGCGGACGACGAACGCGGCCGGCCAAGTCACCTACTGCGAACCGGCCTCCGGGACGGTCAACTACACGGTGGCTGCCGGCGCGGCGGGGTACGGCGCCGGAAGCATGAGCGCGGCGATTACCAACAACACCACGACCTCCGTGACGTTGAGATTGGTGTCAGGAGTCGCGGGTACGATCCGTCTGACCACGGGGGCGAGTAACACGTTGGTGCGCCTGAAGGCGTCCGTCGGTACCTACGACGTTTCGCAGTACACAAATAGCTCTCGCTATGCGGACTTCGTCAACCTTGCGCCCGGCACCTATACGGCCTACGAAGCTGTCGGGTTCTCATCGGGCACGCCGATTTGGAACAGCGGGGCCACGGTGACCTGCACCTCAGGGAAGACCACGACCTTGGCGCTGCCATGAGTCCCAGCACGGAACGTCGCCACCAACAAGGGTTCACCCTGGTGGAGCTCCTGATGGGCCTCGTGATCGGGACGATCTTCATGTTCGCGATCTACGGCTTTTATGACTCCAGCCTGCAGAGCTTCTCTGGCCATCAGAACCAGTCGTTGGCTCAAGCCCAGGCACGCGACGCCATCAATGTCCTCACCAGCCAGCTTCGTGAAGCCGTAAGCCCCGACAACGGGATCACGCCGCCGGTGGTCATCCTCACGCCGACCCAGATCGAGTTCTACGCCGACATGAGCCGCAGCCCGACCGAGAGCGTGCCCAAGCCACAGGAGTTCCTCTACCAGATCACCAGCGGGCAGTTGCAGCGCCAGGTCGCGCAGCCGGTCGGCGCTTCACCGCCGTACACGTATGGTGCGTTCTCGGGTGCGGAGACGCTGGTTACCTCGATTGCCAATTCCGCCAGCGCGCCACTGTTTGGTGCGGTCAATTCCTCGGGGACCGCGCTGCCGGCGAGCATGACCGCACCGGCTACGGTGGCCGTCGCCCTGATTCACGTGAACATCTTGGTGGGGTACGCGGTCGGCAACTCGGCCCAGCAATTTTCCTTGAACACCGATGTCGCCCCGCTGAATCCGACCTCAGGGATCAACTAGCTCATGGCGCGAGGACAAGACCACCAATCGGGACAGACGCTGATCGTCGTGATCTGCATTACCGCAATCGCAGCGCTCTTGGTGCTGGCGAGCCTGTCGTGGGCGCAATCGAGCATCTTTCAAACCGCCAATAGCAATCGGCAGGATATTGCCCTCGAGGCCGCCCAGGCTGGCGTCCAGGTCTATATCTCGCGATTGGTGGAAAACCCGAGGTACTGGCTCGCCTACGTCGATACCGCTGAGGACCCGCGGATCAACTCGTCGACCGGCGGCACCGTGGCCCCGGGGACCGCCTGGCCGAGCGGCGCACAATGGACCTATGGCGCAAAGATTCAGACGTGGCACTCCCTGCAAAACGCACGCTTTGGACAGGCCAGCTACAACATCCGCGTCTTCCCGAACCCCAGCGACCCCAGCAGCGTGTTTGTGCAGGCAACGGCCGAGGTCGGAAGCGGCACACCGGTGGTGCGGTCGGTCGACGCCCTGATCTCTCCCGAATCGATCGCCAACTACCAGATGATCTCCAACGCCAGCATCTCCTACGGGAGTTCGGCGACCACGACGGGGAAGATCTACTCGGCCCAAGATGTCGTCCACCAAGGGACTGCCGTTGGCGCGATCTACGCCCAGCACGAGGTCTGTCGGAACGACTCCTCGGGAGCGACCTGTCTGAAATCCGACGCAACGGATCCGGCGTTCTCGGTCGGGGGTGCCTTCGACTCAACGACCGTCCCGGCCTTTAGCGACAAGTTTCCGACCCCGATCGATTTCACGACCTTTACCCAGGCTATCGGGAACATCCAGGCGGCGGCCAAAGCCACCGGGGTGTACGAAAACAGCGCGGCGGTCAACGCCTGGGAGATTCAGTTCTTGGCATCGGGTCAAGTGCGAATCTACCCGGTCACCAACACGCCCGACCCCGGTGTCTCCATCGGCAACCTGGGCTGCCCGACGACGGTGACGATGCCCTCGGGTAACGCTCCGTTCTACATGTACTTTCAACAGCCGGTGATCGTGGGCAATGGCCAAAACGAGACCGACGCCTGTGGGACGACGACCGGCGTACGCGACTCGGTCGTCAATGGTCAGGTTACCGTGGCCTCACAGTCCGACGTCTACATTGGTGGCAACATCTCGTATGCCGCGGGCACGAGCAGCGTTCTGGGTTTGGTCGCCGCCAGCGACATGATCATTTCGCAGGTCGCACCACAGAACTTGAGCTGGCGGGCCGCCACCTTGGCGCAGAGCGGTCAGTGGATCACCGACACCAGTTCGGCGACGCACAACAGCATGACGTTTACCGGGTCCATCGGGACTGCCAACGGCGGCTATGCGTCGATGTTCGGGACCCGAACCTACAACTATGACCCGGTGCTGCAGACCCTCCGGCCGCCGCTGTATCCGACGCTCGAGAATTCGTGGTCGATCCAGTATTGGCACGAGGTCACGCCCCCGGCGACCTAGTCGTAGTAGCCAGGCAGGTCGTTGGCACGACGCCTCGGGATCCGGCCCGTGCGCCCGGCATGACATCATCCCGGGCGTGCAGCGACTGGTCGCCCCGGAGTGCGCGTCGGACGCCCGTTCCCGTCGTTGGTCCGGGAGCTGACCGAGATGCTCTCGACGTCCTTGGCGGCCCTGGCGATTATCGCCGTGGGCCTTGTGCTGCGGCAGACGGGCGTCGTGCGCGACGAGCACGGCCCCGTGCTTGTGAACATCGTCATCTTTGCGACGATGCCTGCGCTGGTGTTCATGATCATCACGCGCGAGCGCTTGACGATCGCCCTGCTGCTCGTGCCCGTCGCCGGATACCTGATCCACATCGTGATGTTGGGCATCGCGTGGGTCCTGGCGCGTGCGCGGCGAGCCGATCGCCCCACGACCGGGGCCATGCTCGTCGCGACAGCGGTTGGCAACACGGGGTTCTTTGGCGTCCCGTTGATCGCCGCCAGCGGTTCGGGCGTTTCGCTCTCGGCGGCCGTCTTCTATGACGCCTTTGCCACAGGGGTGCTGACCTGGACCTCGACCGTCGTCATCGCTCATTCCTTCGGCGACGCCGACGGGCGTTCACGCGGGATCGAGTGGGCGGCGCTGCGGCGCGGGCTCATGATGCCGCCGATGATCGCGCTGCTGGTGGCCATGGTATGGAACCTTGCCGGGCTCGGTGTGCCGTCGTCGGGAATCGCGCGGCCGCTCGACCTGCTCGGAGCGGCGACGTTGCCGTTGGTGATGCTCTACGCGGGCCTCATGCTCGACATCGGTGCGCTGCGGCGCGCCTGGCCCGAGGTGAGTCTCATCGCGGTGGCACGCCTAGGCGCCGGGGCGCTCGTCGGGCTTGCAATCGGTACGCTGCTCGAACTGTCCAAAGCTCAACTGAACACCGTGGTGCTGATGGCAGCGATGCCGACTGCGACGATGTCCTTGGTGCTCGGGGTGCGTTATGGACTGCATCGCGATGTGTTGGTCGCGGCGGTGTTCGTGACGACGGTGTTGTGCACGTTGACGTTGCCGATTGTGCGGGGGTTGCTGCTGTGAGTTCGCAGCCGGGGTTTGGGGATCGTCTGGCACAGGCGGTCGAGGCGCGCCAGAGTCAAGTGGTGTTGGGACTGGATCCCGATCCGACCAGGATTGGCGATGGCGCGGCCTCAGCGACCGATTTCTGTCTGCGGGTCATCGCCCAGGCCGCTCCGGCCTGTGTTGCCGTCAAGCCGCAGTTGGCGTGGTTTGAACGGCTTGGGGCCGCGGGCTGGGACGCACTTGAGCGGGTCGCAACGGTTGCCGCCGAGCACGGCTTGCTGGTGATCGCCGATGCCAAGCGCGGCGACGTGGACGTCACCAGTCGCGCATACGCGCAAGCGTTGGTGCGGTCACCGTTTGATGCCGTGACAGTCAATCCGATGCTCGGCACCGATGCGATGGCACCGTTTGTGGATGCCGCGCGCGCGACCGGGCGCGGCGTGTTCGTTTTGGTACGCACCTCCAATCCGGGGGCTGCGGACCTGCAGGATCTGATCTTGGCCGACGGTACGATGTGGCACGAGGCCGTTGCCCGGTTGGTGGCGGAGTGGGGGGCCGATGGGGTGGGATCGCGCGGGGTTTCGGACATCGGTGCGGTCGTCGGTGCGACGGCACCACAGCATCTCGGGGCGCTGCGTGCCTTGATGCCGCACCAGCCGTTGTTGATCCCTGGGATCGGAGCGCAGGGCGGGCGTCCCGAGGATCTGGGGCAGGCGTTCGGTGGCCGTCGTGCCGGGGCGATCGTTGCGGCGAGCAGGTCGATTCTCTACGCCGACGACCCGCGCGCGGCGGCAGAGGATCTGCGGGTGCGCCTGTGGGCGGTCTCCGCGTAGCCGAGGTCGTCTGTCCTGGCGCGGCGCAGCGCGCGTTCGGCGCCGCGAGGCGTTGGTAGCATTCGCGCGTGATGCGCGCACGGTGGCTTGCCCTGGGTGGTGTGGCGCTTGCCGCCGTCGTGGCCCCCGCACGCGCCACGACGAGGGTATCGGCGCGAGTGCCTGCGGTGACGGGGCACAGCTACATTTTGGTTGATCCCGTGACCGGCGCCGTCTTGGCGGCGCGGCACCCGGAGCTGCGCATGCCGATGGCGAGTGTGACCAAGCTGATGACGGCGTTGGTGGCAGTCGAGCACGCGTCGCTGAACGCCAAGGTGGACGTGACAGCGGGGGCCGCGGCGACGTCTGGGTCAAGCATGCAACTGATCGCCGGCGAGCGTATCGCGATGCGTAACCTGCTCAAGGGATTGTTGATTGCGAGCGGCAATGATGCCGCGGTCGCGATCGCCGACGGTATCTCGGGTTCGGTGCCCAGGTTTGTCGCACTCATGAATCGTCGGGCGAGGGCGCTCGGGATGACCAATACCCATTTCGAGAATCCCGATGGACTCGATTACGCCCACCACTTCACGAGCGCCCGCGATCTTGTCCTGGTCGGTCGACAGGTCGTGGCAAACCCCGTGTTGGAGCGCATTCTGAAGACCCGCCGCGCGGTCGTCCCAGGCCCGAACGGGATCGGAGGGCGGGTATTGATCAGTCAGGACGGTGCTCTTGGGTCGTGGACGCCGATCGATGTCATCAAGACAGGTCGGACCCATGCTGCCGGTGGCACCGTCGTCTGCCGTGCGGTGCAGCCCGGCACCGGTGTGCAATTGTGGGTCGCTGAGCTCGGAGCTCCATCGGTCGCGGGTCGTTCGGCCGATGTTGAGAAGCTGATCGGGTGGGGATTTCGCCACTATTCGCGGACAACCGTGCTCTCCGTAGGCGCGCCGGAGGGTACGATCCCCGTGACGGATGACCCGGGAGTCGTTGTTCAACTTCAGGTAGCCCGGGAACTGGTGTCGGTGATCCGAGTCGATATGCGTCTGACCCGTACCATCAGAGTTGCCGGCGGCGTGTCGTTGCCCGTGGCGGAAGGACAAGTCCTTGGCACGATCACCGTTCGTCAAGGCGCACATGTGTTGGGGGTCCGCTCGCTGGTCGCGCGGGCCGCGGTGAATCCTTCCGTGGGTACAGGTGCTGCCTCGTGATCGTGACCGTCACACTGAATGCCGCCTTCGATCGCACGCTGACGGTGCCGAACTTTCAATCGGGCGTACGCAACCGGGCATCCGACGCCCTGTCGCTGGCGGGTGGCAAGGGCGTGAACATCGCGCGAACGCTCAAACGTCTGGGCGAGCCGGTCATCGCGACCGGGCTTGCCGGTGGTCGCACGGGCACGTCGATCATCGAAGGGCTCACTAGTGAGGGCATCCTCAACGACTTTGTGAGGATTCGCCGCGAGTCGCGGACGTCCACCGCGGTGATCGACCCGAATGGTGCGCAGACCGAGATCATCGAGTACGGGCCCGGCGTCGACGACGACGAGCTCGAGATGCTGATGGAGAAGATCAGCTACCTCGCGCGCGGGGCCGACATTTTCGTTCTGGCGGGCTCGTTGCCACCTAGCGTTCCGGAAGATTTCTACGCGCGTGTGATTCGCGAGATCAAGGGGCAAGTCGTCACGGCGCTGGATGCGCAGGGCCCACCCTTGCGGTTGGGTTTGGACGCCCACCCGGATCTTGTGAGCCCCAACGCACGAGAAGCCGAGGAGATCGCCGGCTACGAGCTCAACGACGACAGCGATCTGGCCGGGGCCGCCGAGACGATTACCGGGCTCGGCGCGCACTCGGCGATCGTGCACCAGGCCGACGGATGCA
>JADGPH010000224.1 GCA_017882555.1 Thermoleophilia bacterium | reverse complement strand
GGCTCGATGTCGATCGCTGGCCCACCGTCGCCCCGGATGCCCTCAGCGGTGATTCCGGCCCCGAGGTGGCTGCGGTGCACCCGGAAGATCTGGCGTACATGATCTATTCCTCCGGTTCGACGGGGCGACCCAAGGGGGTCATGCATGCCCACCGCGACATGGTCGCCGGCATTGAGACCTACGCCCGCCACATCCTGGAGCTTAGCCCCGGTGAGCGGTGCCATTCGGCGGCCCGCCTGAGTACGTCCCTCGGTTTCGGCAACGGATTCTTCCGGATTCTCGGCGCGGGAGCGACGGCGGTGCTCTCCGGGTCGCGAGCGAACCCCCGCACCACCGTCGAACTCGTGGCCCGTCACCGGGTCCGCGTGCTCACCGGGGTCCCGACCTTCTGGGCCCAGCTGGTCGAGTACCTGCGCCGCCACCCCCACCCCGACGCGCTGACCGGAGTGCGGCTGTGCGTGTCCTCGGGCGACAGCCTGCCGGCCGCGGTGGCCACCGCCTTCGCCGACGTGGTTGGGATACCGCTGATCGAAGGGCTCGGCTGCTCGGAATGCTCCAACGTCGTAATCTCCACGCGGCCCGGCCACACCGCGCCCGGGTCGCTGGGGAGCGTCGTACCCGGCATCGAGATCTCCTTGCGCGACCCCGAGGGTCATGAGGTCCCCGACGGCACCCCAGGGCGCCTTTGGATCCGCAGTGGCTCCAATACCTCCGGCTATTGGCGACGCGCCGAGGCGACCCACGATCTCGTGCACGGCGACTGGATCCGCATGGGCGATGTCCTTGTCGCGGACCGAGGCCGGTACCGGCACGTCGGCCGTGTCGATGACCTGTTCAAGGTCGACGCCCGTTGGGTGAGCCCGCGCGAGGTGGAAGCCTGCCTGCTCGAGCACCCCAGCGTCCGCGAGGCCGCGGTCGGTGGGGTCCCCGACGCCTCCGGGCTCGTGCGCGTCGCAGCCTGGGTCACCGTTGCGGGACCCGTGCCGGACGATCTGGCCGCCCGGCTGCGACGCCAGGTCGCCCATGCACTTTCCCCCCACATGGCCCCACGCCAGGTCACGGTTCTCGACCAGTTGCCGCGCCTGCCGTCGGGCAAGCTGGACCGCAAACGCCTGCGCGAGGGGGCCGCGCCCCTGGCGAACTAACCGGCCGCGCGCAGCCAGTCGATCAGCAGCGCGTTGACGAGCTCGGGTGCTTCTTGCTGGACCCAATGGCTGACCCCGGGCAGGCGCTCCACCCGCACGGGCGCGCGCACCTTCGCGCACGAGCGCTTCAACAGCCCGAGCCCGAGATAGCTGTCGGCCTCGCCCCAGATCACCATCGTGGGTGTCGTGATGTCGGGCAGTTGCGGTGGCGGGCGCAGCCACGCGGCGGCGGGCATGTTGGCCCGGTAGTAGTTGAGCGCCGCGGTCAAGGCCCCGTCGCGGGAAAATGCATCGAGATAGATCTGCACGTCATCCGGCGTGAACGTGCCCGGCGCCGCATTCTCGAACACCATCTCGCGCAGGTTTCTAAAATCGTCGTTGGCCAGCCAGCTCTCTGCCACCCCGACGAATTGGAAGAGCAGCATGTACCAGCTCTTGGCGCGCTGGGCGGCATCGTCGCGCCGAGCCTCCGCGGAGGCTGTCGGATGCGGGGCGTTGGCGATCGTCAGCGTGCGCACCCGCTCGGGATGCAGGGCGGCGGTCGCCCATGCGAGCCCACCACCCCAATCGTGGCCGACCAGGTGCACCTGTGGATATCCGAGTGCATCGATCAGGCCAACCACGTCGCCCACAAGCGCCGGCACCGCATATGCAGCGACGCCCGTCGGTCGATCGGAATCGCCGTAGCCGCGCAGGTCGGGTGCGATGGCGCAAAAGCCCGCCTCGGCCAAGACTGGGAGCTGATGGCGCCACGAATACGACAACTCCGGAAAGCCGTGCAGCAGCACGACTGGGTCGCCGGACCCCTCCTGGCGAATGGCAAGGCGAAGATCGCCCACGTTGATGCGTCGCATGCACATCAGCCTAGAGGACGCGTCCGTCCGGCTCCGGGCGGGGTCGGTCCTATTGGCCGCGCGGCGGGGTGATGACCCCGCCCGCAGAGATACCCACCGCCAGTCGCCCGAAGTCCGCGCGCGAAAGACGCCCCACCAACGCGATCCCGGCCCCTCCTGGGGATGGCACACCGGACCCGTTCAGATGAACCGGCACGAGCCGCGCCGCGATGAAGCGTCCGTTGGCGGCCAGGGTCACCTGCAGGACGCCGCTCTGACTGAGGACGCCTCCGAGTCCAAAGGCCCGATACCCCAGGAAGTTGCCCATGCTAAAAGCGATCAGGTGGTGACGATAGAACTCCATGCCACGCAGGACATGGGGCCCGTGGCCGACGATCAGCGCCGCGCCCGCATCGATGGCGGTGTGCGCGAACGCCAGCACGTCGCCGCGATTCTCACCGAGGTAGTACTCGGTGCCCGGCCGCACGTGCTGGGCGGCGACCCCTTCCGCACCCGCATGGACATTGACGATCACAAGATTGGCTTGGCGCGCGGCGACCTTGACCAGGGCGCGCACCGTGCCCAGCAGATCCGATCGGTTGGCCCATCCGTAGGGGGCAAACCCCAGGATCGCGACCTTGACCACGCCCACCTTTTGGATCGCAAACTGACCGGGCAGACCCGTGTACTTGAGCCCGACGCGCCGGAGGGCGGCGAGCGTGTTGACGCGACCGGCCCCACCGAAGTCAAAGGAGTGGTTGTTGGCCCCGTTCATGACCGTAAAGCCGGCCGCGGAGAGGTTACGGGCGTAGCTCGGCGGGCTCCGGAACGCGAAGCAGGTCGATGAAACCGACGCGCCGCACTTGGAGGGCCCGGAGATCGTCAGGGTGCCCTCGAGGTTGCCCATCACGACATCCCCGACCAGGAATCGGCGGACCGCAGAGAACAGCCGCGTGCCCCCCGCCGGCGGCAACCCCCACGGAGGAGAGCCCATCATCGTGTCGCCGACCGCGGCGATCCGCACCTGGGCGCTCGCAAGGGCCGGGGCGGGCGCCCGCGAACTCGCACCCGTGGTCGCGGATCTCGAGGGCACCGGCCGAATGGCATGCGGCGTCGATGCGGACGCAGCGAAGGCCGCCCAGGACGCACCCGCAACCAGCGCGATGCCGGCGCATCCGATCATCGCGGCGCGGCGTCGGCGCCACCGACGAGCGTGGCGTGCAGCCGCGCCTGAGGCCGTGTGCTCATGCGGGCTGTGAGACATCATCGCGGCAGTCTATTGCCCGGAGCGGGCCTCGTCGCCCGAATCTGGCCCCTAGACTTGACCGCGATGGCCGCCACCGATCTGACCGCCGCCGCCGCTCCGCCCGTCGAGCACCTGATCCTCGACATCGGCGGCGTGATCCTCCCGTCGGCGATGCCCCAGATCGTTACCGAACTCGCCGGGCTCTCGGGCAAGAGCGAACAGCAGCTCTGGCGGTTTTTCAACACGCGGCTGTTCCGGCCGTTTTGGAGTGGGCAGATGGGCTTTGACCAGTTCTGGGAAGTCTTTACGACCTACGCCGAAGTCCCCGGGGTCCCGGGTCGCTGGCAAACCCAGATGACCACCTCGATGCTGCCGCCACTGGCCGACGTTGCCCAGGTTCGACGTTGGGCCGAGGTCGTTCCGGTCGGGATCCTCTCGAACCAGCGTCACGAATGGGTCCTGCCGGTATTCGCACGCGAAGGGCTGACCGAACTCTTTGACCCCTTGCTCATCTCGAGCGCCACGGGACTCGTCAAGCCCGACCCGCGCGCCTTCGCGCAGCTCGCCCACCTCGGATCGGCGCCGGAGCGCGTGCTCTACGTCGATGATCGCCCGCAGGCGCTGCGTCGTGCAGAGCAGTACGGCGTATCGACCCTGCATGCCCACGACGACCACGAATGGGTGCAACGGGTCGACGTGCGGCTTGGGCTCGCGTGTTCTCCCGTCCGAGAAGGCACCAGCCACCCGGCGTGATCGATCGCGCCCACGCACGGCTCCACAGGATTCCCGGCGGCTGGACAACCGCCCAAGCGCTTACGCTTGCCGGCATCCTGATCGGCGCGACTGCGATTCGATTCGTCGCCCTGACGAGCACGATCGGCCGCCTCGACGGAGATGAAGCCGCCACCGGCATCATGGCCCGGGACATCTTGCACGGGCACTATTTCGCGTATCTCGCCGGCTCAAATTACATGGGGGCCCTCGAGCAGTATCTGCAAGCCGGAACACTCGCGGTGCTGCCCAGCAATCCCACCGACCTCCGGCTCGTCCAAGTCGCGCTCTGTGCGGTGACCTGCCTGGTGGTAGGTGTGCTCGGCCGGCGGGTCACCGCATCGGGATGGGGCGGCCTGCTGGCGGCGGCGATCTACGCAGTTGGCCCCTATTACAACGTCTACAAGGGGATCCACAGCCACGGCGCATACGAAGCGGCCCAGCTCATCGGGGTCGTGGCGATGCTGCTGGCGCTCATTCTCACACCATCGCCGCGGAGCCGGTGGGTCGCCCTGGGACTCGGCCTGTGCGTTGGGCTTGGCGTCTGGGAGAGCAGTCTGTCGTTGTTCCTCGTGGTCCCGGCGGTGGCGTGGGCGATCGCCTCCGCACGTGGATCCTTGGTGGGGCTCGTACCGTTTGGGATTGCCGGGGCAATCATCGGCGATGCGCCGTCAATCGGTTGGCAGTTCGTTCATGGCTTTGTCGGGCCATGGTCCCAAGGGACCGGCACGTCCACCGGATCGATCTCCACCAAGCTCACAGGGCTCGTACACCCGTTGCTGGAGATGTTTCTCGGTGTCTCGCGTCCTTTCTCCGACGCACGCGCGATCAGCTGGCTGCCCCCGGTCATCATCCTCGCTGTCGCACTCGGACTGCTCGCCGCAGGAATCGTGGTCCGCTGGCGCGGGATGTGGGATCTGATCACGTTGCGCATGACGCACCGCGCGCCGATCGACATGGTCCTGGTCGGGTTCGTCCTCTTCGGGCTTCCCTACGGATTCTCGGCGTTCACGACCTATACGCGGGAACCACGGTATCTGTTCACCTTGTACCCGCTGCTCGCACTCGCGCTCGCGTGGGGCGTGCACAGGATCCCCCGGAGGGCGATCCCGACCGTGGCGATCGGGCTCGTCGTCGCAGTCTTGGCGATGACGATCACCACTCTGCGCGCGGCGAACGCGCATGGGGAGACGATCGGTCACGTCAACGGCATGCCGATCCTGACCCAAGACATGCCCGCGGTCGTGGCGGCGCTCCTGCGTGCCGGCGCGCACGGCCTCTACGCCAACTACTGGCTGGCGTACCCGATTGCGTTTGCGGCAGACGGAAACATCGCCGTCGCGCCGTCGCCGGGATTGGTGCGCTTTCACGACCAGGCGGCCACGGTCGCCCGCGATCCCGACCCTGCATTTGCCGCGCCGATCGGCCCGCCCGCCGACGCGCTCCAAGCCGCGATCGCGGCCTCGGGGGCGACCGCCGAGCGGATCAACATCAAGAGCATCGCGATCTTCGTGCACGTGACGCCCACGCGACGGCCCCACCAATTGCGCACCACCGGGGGGTGAGCCCACGCGGCGGCCACCAGCGGCCGCCGCTGCGGACTCGCCTGCCTACATCACCACGCCGCCGTTGACCGACAACACCTGACCGGTGATGAACCCGGCGGCCGGCGACGCAAGAAACGCGACCGATTCGGCGACCTCTGCCGGGAACGCCGCGCGGCGCATCGGCGT
>JADGPH010000223.1 GCA_017882555.1 Thermoleophilia bacterium | reverse complement strand
GGTCCGGGCGATCATCGTCGATGGACACGGGATATCGATCATTCCTGGGAGAGACCGGCTCGGGGGCTGAGGACCCACGCCGCAAGTCAGCGCGGGCGCGCGTCGGTTCACCTGGTGTCCCGGCCGTCGCCACGCGCCGATCACTGCAGGCGACTTCACTGCCCCCACGGCTGCCTCGGCGGTCGATCGGGTGCCGCTGATCTCGGCTACCCAAGGATCCTGACGAAGGTAGGCTCTGGTGGCGAGTCGTCCCGGCTCGCGTACTGCAGCCGGCCGGAGCAAGGAGAGGACCCTCACCATGTCGACTTCCCGCGATGCGCGGCGACGAATCCTGGTCATCGCCAACGCGACCGCCGCAAGCACTGCCGTCGCCAACGAGGTGCGCTGGCGGGCCCGGGCCGGGACTACGGACGTTCTGGTGGTTGCTCCCCTGACGCCGCCGCCGGCCGGGGCGCGGCCCGCCGGATGGGATCCCGAAGATGTCCGTGTGGAGGCAAAGGCTCGGCTGCAGGTGGCGCTTGCAGCCCTCGCGCAAGCGGGTCTTAACGCCACGGGAGAGGTGGGCGACGCCGACCCCTTGGTGGCACTCGATGAAGCGATCGGGCGATTCAACCCGGATGAGGTAATCATCGCAACGCACCCGCCGGGTCGCTCGCAGTGGCTTGCGCAGAATGTCGTGCAACGCGCACGAGACCGCCATCGGCTGCCGACGACACACCTGGCCGTCGACCTGGAACAAGAGCGGTGGGACAGCGAGGGCGGTGCGGTGCAACCGCCGACCGTGTTGGACGATCCCGCCGAAGAGCCGTGACCGCTGTCTGAGCCATCCGGCCCGAGCCGCATGACCATACGCACCATCGTGCAGCCGCGTCGGTCGCAGTATGGTCGCCCGAGCCGCGCACGGCCCACGGCGACAGCGGGTCCGGTCTACGTACAGGCCGTCCGGGACCGCACATCAAAGATGGCTCGCGTCTAGGTCACCTTCATGAGCGCCGTCGGGCCAGCCACCGATACCCGACTGGGAACCGGTCCGGGACTGGGCCGGGCGAGCAGGTACCCCTGCCCGTGCGTGACCCCCAGTGACCGGAGTGCCGCAAGTTCGCCCGCTGTCTCGATGCCCTCGGCGATGATTCGCGCCCCGATCTCCTCGGCGAACGCAAGCACCGACGCAGCAAGGGCACGGCGCAGTGGGTCGGTGTCGATGTCTCGGGTGAGCGACAGATCGAGTTTGATGACGTCGGGCTTCAGGTCGAGGATGTGCTTGAAACTCGAGAATCCTGCACCCGCGTCGTCCACCATCAGCTGCACGCCACGCGACCTGAGACCGGTCAGCGCCACCCGTAAGGCGGCGTAGTCGTCGACGGCTGCGTGTTCGGTGATCTCGATGGCGAGCCGGTCACCGGCGATTTCCGCAAGCGCGTCCCGGAGCTCCGACGTACAGAGTGTCGTCGGGGAGACATTGACCGACAGCCTCACGCCTGGTGGCAGCTCGTCAAGGCGCGTCAGCGCGCGCCGGATCGCAAGGAGCTCAAGCTCGACACCCAATCCGAGGGCGGCTGCGTCAGCGAACCAGCGGTCCGGCGCGCGGTGCGGCTCGGCGGCGAACCGGCTGAGCGCCTCGACCGCCACGACACGGCCTCCGGTCAACTCGACGATGGGCTGGAGCACGACGCTAAGACCCTCACCGGTCATCAGGCGCCGCAGACGATCGTGCTTCAATCTGTCGGCCCGGTCGGTGCGTCCCACACGATCGAGATCTTCCGCGAGGATTCCGGCGATGATGCGCAGCATCCGCACGTCTGCCTCACTCAGGCCCGGCTCGGCGCGGCGGCTCAGGCAACACAGCGTCCCAAACAGGTCGCCGTTGGGAAGCATCACCGGCACTCCCACATAGGCGCCGACTTCGGTCCTTGGAGCGACCGCCAACCCGCGACCGTGACCCTCGCGCTTGGCGTCGCGCACAACCTGCGCACCGCCGCCCTCGGCGATGCGTGCGCAGTACGTCTCGCCCAGCGGGATCTCAAGTCCGAGGCGCATGCCGAACGCCCCCACATCTCCGGCGACCTGGCGAATGACCAGCGTGGTGGCCTGAAACTCCGTGAGCACGGTTGCGGTCAATCCGAGCTGCTCATGGGCCAGAGCGACCAGTCTCTCCGCGCCGGAGGCCAGGCGCGCCGTGCCCACCACCGGGCGCGCTGCCAGGGCCTTCTCTTGCTCCGGTGCATAGCGCATGCAGATGTTCCGCCCGTGGTCCTTGGCCCAGTAGAGGGCCGCGTCCGCCCGACGAAAGAGTTCGGTGACGCGAATGCCGTTGCGCAGCTCGGCCACACCCGCCGAGATCGTCACCGGTCCGACCTTCGCAAAGGGAATCTCGGCGATGGCGCGCCGCGCGCGTTCACCCGCCAACCAGGCCGCCTGGGCGTCGCTGTCGGGCAGCAGCAATGCGAATTCCTCTCCACCGATCCGCCCCAGCGTGTCTTCGGCGCGCACCAGCCCGGCTAACCGTGCTGCGGCCGCGGTGAGCACGGCGTCGCCCACCAGGTGCCCGTGCTGGTCGTTGACGCGCTTGAAGTGATCGAGGTCAAAGATCACCAGACTGAGCGCGGTGCCGTGTCGCCGGGCCCGCTGGACCTCTGCATCCAGCCGTTCGAAGAAGGTGCGGTGATTGGCAAGACCCGTCATGGGGTCATTGGCCGCTTGGGCGATGAGCCGTGCCTGGGCCTCGGCGTTCGCGATCGCCAGCGCCACCAGATCCGCAAAACGCTCCAGACGTGCTTCGGCCTCGGCACTGATCGGCACCGGCCTGGTGGTCGCCGCAAGGAGCGCCCCCCAGAGAGCTCCCCCGACGCGGACCGGCACGGCCACCCCGCTGCGGTACCCACGGGATTCCACGAGCTGTCCGACGTGATCGTCAGCGAGCGTCGCGTAGTCGCCGACGCGCGCCACCTGCCCCGTGCGAGCGACCTGGGCCAGCGCGCCGCCGCCGTCCAAGGGAAACGCGACGTCGATGGGTGCGCCCCGCCAGCCGACCGGCACGGCCCGACCAGACTCGAAGCGAGCCACCAGCCCAAGCTCGACCCCCAGCAGGCCCGCGACTTCCTCGGCGGTCTGCCGGAAGACGGCTTTCGGTCGCTCTTCGGCGGCCACCAGCCGGGCCACCCGTCCGAGCGCCGCCTGTTCGGACGCCAACCCTTCAGCCTGCCCAAGGCTCGCGGCCGTCTCGGCCTGCAGCCGCGCGTTCGCCAATGCAAGGGTGGCCAGCCCCGCGAGTCCACGCGCAGCGTCGCGGTCCGCCTTCGAGAACCGCCGTGGGCGGCTGTAGCTGCAAAAAAGCGTCCCGAGCAGCGCCGCGGCGCCCGCCTGCTGGACCGAGACGTGCTCAAGACGCACTCCCAGAAGAGCCCCCGAACCCAGCCGAGCAGCGAGCTCGGCTGAGACGGCGGGATCGGCGCCAATGTCTTCAATAGCGATCAGCGGATCGGGCTGAGCCAGGCTCAGCTGCCAGATTGGCATCTGGGCAGGGCCGCGACCGACGGAGCGCTCCAGAAACGCCCGGCGCTTCGGATCGGTCTCGGTCGTGTAGACGCTCACGACATTCTGGGTGTCCACGTCGATCACATAGAGAGTGGCCCGATCGGCGCTCAGAGCCGTGAGCGCTGCTGCCGCGATTCCCTGAAGGGTGCCGGCAAGATCGGGGCCACCGCCCTGGCCCGCCACCGCACCCGCGATCTGCGCGATGCTGTGTTCGGTCACGATCTCACCCTGTGGCACGGCGGCCTCCGCGCGCGACGAATGCTCCATGCCGTGCACATCGACGGGCGGCCCGTCAGGCTTGAACGGCAAGGTGTGCGGCACTGGCCGACAATCCCATGCGTCAATCCATCGGCAGAGGTCTGCGGCCGTCATCAATCTCCGGCGCGGTGACCTCGCGGGAGGCCGGGACCGCCAGCCGGGATCGCGCGGAGTCCGTCGCGTCCACCCTTCGCGCACCATCCACGGCGTGGCCGGTCTTTGGCTACCTGACCCGAGCTCAGCCGACGTCAGTTGACCGGAAACGACCGAATCACGGGGTTCTGGCCTCAGCTCGTCTGATTCGATGCGTCTCATCACCCAAAGGCCGCGGGTTGGAGTCCTGCCCCCGCAACGTGTCTCAAGCCGCGCATATCGAGGGGCGTCAGCATTGGTGGGTGCCGGTCCCGCGGCCTCAACTTGCTCCGCCGATCATTCGATCGGTCACGCTCGGTTCGGTGCCCCGCGCATGAGGGCAGCCGGCATGACCTGACGCCGTTGCCAACACCGTGACGGGTGACGGCGACGCACGAGAGTCGACCCGGTCACCGGCGTTAAGGTCGCACGCGCTCGTGCCGATCACTGAAGGTTACGGGCGTTAAGGCAGAACGCGATCGTGCCGATCACCTATCGGAGGACGATCACGTCCCCACGAGAGATTGGGAGGTC
>JADGPH010000222.1 GCA_017882555.1 Thermoleophilia bacterium | reverse complement strand
GGTGCGCTGCTGTTGACGATCGTCGCCGTCCTGGCAATCAAGGCGTACACGGGCCACGGGAGCCCGCTGCGGGGTGGGCTTCCTTCCGGGCATGCCGCGGCCGCGTTTGCCGCGTGGACGGCGATCACGATCGTCGCCGATCCGTTTTCCCACGCGGGGCTCGTCTCGATGCTGGCGTTCTTGATGGCGCTCTTGGTCGCCCAATCCCGGGTGGAGGCGGGCATTCATTCGGCGATCGAGGTCGGCGCTGGTGCGATCATCGGGACGGGGATGACGATCATCGTCTTCCAGGTGTTCGGCTGAGCGGCTCCGTCGGCGCGCGCAGGTCGCGGCCCCCGGGGGATCCCCGTTGATGCCGATCGCTGCCGTTTGGGTCGGCCGTCCGGAGAGTCGCCCATGTGGGGTCCGTTGGCAGGTACTGTCCGTGTGCGGCAGCCACGAGGGCAGCGTCACGACCGCAGCACACACGATCACGACGTGGCCGGGTCGTGGCCAACGGGCGCCGGAGGCAGTTGGGTGGACTCCATAGCCGAGTATCGCTCGGGACTGATCGCGCTTGCGGGGCGCCCGAACGTCGGCAAGTCGACGCTGGCCAACGCGCTCGCGGGATCCCACGTGGCCGCGGTCTCACCACGCCCCCAGACGACCCGCCGACGCATTGCCGCGGTCGTGCATGGTGAGGGCTGGCAGGCGGTGTTGCAAGACATCCCGGGCTTCCAGACACCCCGCGATGCCTTGACCCAACGCATGCAGCGCACCGTCGATCAAACGCTGACCGACTGCGATGCTGCCATCTTTGTGGTCAACGCCGCCGAAGAGATTGGCTCCGGGGATCGGTTCATCGCCGAACGCCTGCGCACGACGGGGCTGGCAACCGTCATCGTCGTCAATAAGACCGACAACGTGCGTCCGCACGCGATTGCCCACGCGATCGCGACCGCCGCGCGTCTCGTGCCGGATTTTGTCGCTGTGCATCCGGTCAGCGCGGTGACCGGGGACGGGCTCGACGCGCTCAAGGATGAGCTGCGACCGCTGCTGCCCGAGGGCCCGGCGTACTTCCCGCCGCACCTGACGACCGACCAGACCCCTGATGAACGCGCGGCCGAGTTGATTCGCGAGGCGGCGCTTCAGCGCTTGCGCGAGGAGGTGCCGCACGCGTTGGCCGTCGCCATCGAGGAACTGTCGGCCGCTCGCGATGGTGTACGTGTGATCGCGTCGATTCTGGTCGAGCACGAGTCCCAAAAGGGGATCGTGGTCGGCAAGGGCGGTCAGATGATCCGCGAGATCGGCACCTCCGCCCGGCACGTGCTCTCCGAGGTCTGGGGTGCCCCGGTCCATCTGGATCTCACGGTAAAGGTGCGACGCGGGTGGCGGCAGGATGATTCGATGCTCAATCGCCTCGGCCTCTAGGCGCACCCGACGTGCGTGATGCCACTCGGCGTGCCAGATCTCGGCGATGCGGGGCGCAACCCGTGCCGGTTATACTGCGTTTCCATGGGTTCTAAGCGTCGGTAATGCGCACCGAGGATCTCTCAAAGACGCTCGATCACACCGTGCTTGCACCCGAAACGACCCGTGCGGACATCGCGCGAGCGTGCGAGCTCGCATGTGAGTTCCATGTCGCTGCGCTCAGCGCCGGTCCCCAGTACACCCGCCTGATCGCCGGTCGCCTGCGCGGCACGGACGTCAAGACCTGTGCGGTGATCGGCGCCGCGATCGACGAGTATCGCCAGGATGCGCACATCGCGCGTGCCGAGCAGGCGGTCTGCGATGGGGCCGATGAACTCGAGGTGGTCATGAACCTTGCCGCGATGCGCGCGGGCGAATTCGGGGTGGTCCGCGAGGAGCTCGTGCAGTTGGTCCGGGCGGTACGCACCCGCGCCGCCAACGATGCGCGTGGCACCATCATCGTCAAGGCGATCATCGATGCGCCCTTGCTCGACGAGGCACATGTCCGTCTGGCGTGCAAGATTGTCGCCGACGTCGGCGCCGATTTCGCGATGACGTCAAGCAGCGTTGGCGCCCAAGTGTCGATCGAGGATGTCGAGCTGATGCGGGCTGCGCTTCCGGAGCATATCGGGGTGACCGCGTCGGGTGGCGTGTGCACCGTGTCAGACGTACAGGCGATGATCTCTGCAGGCGCGGCGCGAATCGGCACGTCGTGCGCCGTTGATGTTCTTGAGCAAATACGAGCCACGAGCGGTAGGTCCCGATGATGAATCCCCCTGAAGGTGTCCAGGCCATGACCATCGATCAGGTGCGTTTCGACGCCCAAGGATTGGTCCCCGCGATCGTGCAGGACGCCGACTCCGGTCGGGTGCTGACGATGGCGTACATGAATCGGGACGCGCTCGAGCGGACCGTGAGCGACGGCCAGACCTGGCTGTGGAGCCGCTCGCGCGCGCAGCTCTGGCACAAAGGGGCAACCAGCGGCCACACCCAGAACGTGCGTGGAGTGCTCGTCGACTGCGATGCCGATGCGGTGTTGGTGTTGGTCGAGCCGGCCGGACCCGCCTGTCACACCGGTGCGCGGACCTGCTTTTTCACGCAGCTGTCAGGGACGCTCGAAGAGCCCTTCGCGGCACTGGCCGATCTTGCGCGAACCGTGGCGGCACGCGCCGCGGACGGCGATTCGGCCAGCTCGTATACGGCCAGCCTGTTGGCGCGTGGGATCGACACGGTCTGCAAGAAGGTCGGGGAAGAGGCCACCGAGGTCGTGCTGGCCGCCAAGGGCGCCGAACGGGATCAGGTGATCTACGAGAGTGCGGACCTGCTCTACCACCTGACGGTGCTGTGGGAGGCGACGGGCGTGCGTCCGCACGAAGTCGCGACCGAGCTGGCGCGCCGCAGGGCCCCGGTGGAGACCAACGGCACCGCATGACCGATCTACGGCTACACACGCTGCCATCGGCTGCCGAACTCTCGGTGACGCCGTCGCTCGAGGATGTCCGTGGTCTGTCGGCCCATGGCGGACAAGTCGCGCTGACTCACACGTGGATCGCCGATTGCGAGACCCCCGTGGCCGCGTTTCTCAAGCTGCGCGACGGCGGCCCGGCATTCCTTTTGGAATCCGCCGAGCAGGGGCGCCTGGGTCGGTATTCGATGATCGGCGTTCGTCCGCAGGCGCTCGTGCGCGGACGCGGGAGCGAATTGGTGCACACCAGCGCCGACGGGACCCAGACCACCCTGGACGCCCCGGATCCATTCAGCGCCGTCCAAGACGTCGTGGAAGCGGTCGGGATGATCCCCGCCGCGGGGCCGGCGCTGCCGTTTGTCGGCGGTGCGGTGGGCTTTTTTGGATATGACCTGGTCCGTCAGGTGGAGCCCATCGGGCCGGGCCCAAACGACGACTTGGGACTGCCGGATCTGATGGTGATGATCACCGGGCCGGTCGTGGTGTTTGATCACCTTCAGCACACTCTGACGGTCAGCGTCCCGTGTGTCCTCTCGCACTCCGAAGATCCGGAGCCCGCGTATCAGGCCGCCGTGGCGACACTTGCCGAGCTCAAAGCGACGCTCTCCGCGCCATTGGTGGCCGACAGATCCCGGGAGCACGCGCCGGCTCCACGGCTTGGCGAGGTGACCAGCAACACGACCCGCGCGGCGTTCCACGCGGCTGTGGAGCGCTGTCGCGAGTACATCTATGCGGGTGACGCGTTTCAGATAGTGCCCTCACAACGCTTCTCGGCCGAGGTGGATCTCGATCCGTTCGCGATCTATCGGGGTCTGCGGGCGGTCAACCCGTCGCCGTACATGTTCTTTGTCGAGCTTGACGATTTCGCGCTGGTCGGATCGTCGCCCGAGACGCTGGTCAAGGTGGAAGGCCGCACGGTGCACACGCGGCCGATCGCGGGGACCCGACCCCGCGGGGCAAGCGAGGAACAGGACCGCCAATTCGCCGAGGAGCTATTGGCCGACCCCAAGGAGCGCGCCGAGCACGTGATGCTCGTGGACCTCGGTCGCAACGATCTCGGTCGTGTGTGTCAGATCGGAAGCGTCCGGGTCGAAGAACTGATGGGGGTGCATCTCTATAGCCATGTGATGCACATTGAGAGCAGCGTGGTCGGGGAATTGGCGATCGGTCGTCGCGCCTGTGACGCGCTTCGGTCGACCTTCCCGGCCGGGACGCTCTCGGGGGCGCCCAAGGTGCGCGCGATGCAGATCATCGACGAGCTTGAGACGACCAAGCGTGGCCCCTACGGTGGTGCGGTGGGCTACTTGAGCTACACCGGCGATCTCGACATGGCGATCACGATTCGCACGATTGTCTGCGCCAAGGGGCGCGTCCACGTGCAAGCCGGTGCCGGGATCGTCGCCGACTCGGTTGCGGAGCTTGAGTACCAAGAGACCCAGAACAAGGCTGCCGCCCTGTTTCGGGCCATCGACGT
>JADGPH010000221.1 GCA_017882555.1 Thermoleophilia bacterium | reverse complement strand
GGTCTCCCTGACGCACGACGTGGGATCCCTCGGGGACGACCGCGACATGGGTGGCTTCTGCGAGTGAGGTCACCTGATGCGATGCCTGATGTGCACAGGGCACAAGGCCATCGGGCCCGAGCACGGCGCGGATCACATCGGCGCGTGATGTCGGCGTGTGGTAGTCGACTGCCAGCGGTAGCGTGGTCCATGCGTCCTCGCAGCCCATAAGTGGCCGAGCGAACACCCAAAAACAGACGACTCCCGCGACCGGGTTCCCCGGCAGTGCCAGCACGCGGGTGGCGCGACGACGCCCGAACCAGGTCGGATGCCCGGGCCGAATCCGAACCCCCCAAAACACCTCCTCAACCCGGAGCTGCCCGAATGCCGATCGCAGATGATCGTGATCGCCGACCGACACACCTCCGGTCGTGATCACCAAATCCGCGCGGTCAAGGGCCTCCGCAAGCACCCGTGCGGTCTCGATCGGGTCATCGGAGATCGCGCGCGCGAAGACCAGCTCACCCCCGGCGCTGCGAATCAGCGCCGGCATCACAGTGCTGGAGATATCCCAGACCTGGCCGGGACGCAGATCCTCCCCCACCGGGATCAATTCACCCCCACTGACCACAAGGGCAACTCGGGGCCGACGCACGCAGGAGAGCTCGGCGTGCCCCGTGGCCGCCGCGACTGCGAGATGGTGGGGAGCGACCCGTACGCCGCGTGCCAGCATCAGGTCTCCCGCAGCCACATCGTCACCCCGCGGCCGTACGAAGGCGCCCGGATCGATCGCCTGCGCCACACGCACAACGCCGTCGATCTCCACCGCGTCCTCGCGCGGGACGACCGCGTCCGCGCCATCCGGGACCGGCGCGCCGGTCGAGATCACCACCGCACAGTCCGGCGCAAGCACCCCCGCATACGGCACACCGGCAGCACTCTCACCCACCACCGAAAAGCCCCCGGGGGTCGTGCGCGCAGCGAGCGCCCACCCGTCCATCGCCGAGTTCGTAAAGGGTGGGTGGTCGGCGCGGGCGTGCACATCCTCTGCGAGCACCCGATCGACCGCATCCGGCAACGCCACCCGCTCCGGACCACGCAGAATCGCGTGGGCAAGGACGATCTCCTGCGCCCGGGACAACGTGATGTCGTGCTCGGAGCTCACCGCACCATGTTCGCAGGCAGGGGGGACCGTAGCGTGTGTGTGACAGTCCGGTGGCGTGCGTGCGGCGCCGCGCACGCACGCCACCGGTCGGGCTACTTGCGCAGCAAACCGTTCTGTTCTTCCAACAGTCGCTTGATGTCAGCGAGCAACTCCTGGGCGACGTCCGGTTCGGCCAACTTCTTCTTGGCGAACCGATTCAGGACCAACGCCGTCGGCTTGGCAACGAAGAAGAACACCACGGCTGCGATCAACACGAACAGCAACAGATCCGTAAGGAACTGCCCGTATTGGAAGATCGAGTCATGAATTGTGAAGGTCAGCCCCGCAAAGCTGGGCTTGCCGATGAGCGCCCCGATGATCGGCATGACGATGTTGTCAATAAGCGACTTGACCACCGCCACGAACGCGGTCCCAATCACGATGGCAATTGCCAGATCGATCAGGTTTCCGCGCAGCAAAAACTCGCGAAACTCTTTCAGCACCGTCCCCCCTCTCACCGGCGGATTGACCTCGAGCGGAGACTAACGACCGGCGCGGCGCATTCCCAACCGCGCCAACCCGAAGGTTCTCATGCCTCGCCCAGCCACCCCGCCATCCGGTCCGGTGGGCACCACTGGACGCACATGGGCCCCGCTACTCCAGCAGGCGGTAGTACCGCGGCGAGAACGGCTCAGGATCTGGTCGGGTTGACTCGTGATCGACGATGACATGCACCCGGCCGTCGGTCATCAGGTGCTCCATCGCATCCACGAATGCCTCCGGGGAAACGTGGTCTCCGACGTCCGCCGCGACCCGGTCGTAGAGCGCGAATTCACGGATAGGTGCATTCGCGGCGCGCAGGTGGGTGAGCGCAAGGCTCTCAAGATCAAACGTCATAGTCATAGCCCCAGTATGGGCCTGGCGTGTCCGCACGCAAACCGGGACGACCACGGAGTCGCACTTCGGGCAACTCCGGAGCGACGTCGCGCGCGCGGCGTGTGCAGCACAAGATCAGGGTATCTCCGGAGAACGAATGTGTGCATCGCGGATGTCCAGACGATTTCGGCTCGGTGACAATACCTGCGACGCGGGACCGGAGCGGGGGCCGGTCCCGCGGCTATTTTCACAGGGAGCGCGTCTCGCGCGCGCCGAATGGATCCAATGCGAGATCCAACTCCGCAATGATGGCCGAGCCGCCGCGCGGGCTCGCGTCAACGTGAAGTTGGCCGCCCAAGAGCGCCATGCGCTCGCTCATGCCCAACAGCCCATGGCGTCGCGTCGGCGCATTCGGGTCAAACCCACGTCCGTTGTCTTCGATGACCAGCCGGAGCCGGTCGCCCACACGAGCGGCGGTCACGCTCGCGGAGGTCGCGCCGCTATGACGCACGACGTTCACCAACGCCTCCTGGACGATGCGATACAGCGCAATCTCCACCTCATCAGGGAGCGCTGGGAGCGCGTCCAGATTGACGCCAATCTCGATCCCGGTCGCCTCACTCGTCCGTGACGCCTGCTGATCGATGGCGGCGCCCAGACCGTGTTCGCGCAGAAGCCCAGGGCGCAGATCGGAGATCATCTCGTGCAAGCCCGCCGCGGCCTCCGAGACGATCACATGCAACTCCTCCAGGTCCTCCCGCTGTTGGACGTCCTGCGCGGCTTGCTCCAGCGCCCGAAGATGCAAGGCGACGGCCATCATCACCTGCCCCGCCTCATCGTGCAGCTCGCGCGCAATCCGACCCCGCTCGGCCTCTTGGGCCCGAATCGCCCGACGAAAGCCCTCAGCGGTCGAACGTTCGCGCTCACGTGCGAGGTCCAGTGCGGTCGCCGCGGCAACCCGCTCATGCTCAGCAAACCGCGCGCGCTCGTTGGCCAGCGCGAGCGCCAATTGGCTTGCTACCGCCTGCATTACCGCCCTCGCACCGAATCCGGCCATGGTGTCACCCACCGCCGCCAGCACACCGGCGAGCTCGGAGCCGACCCGCAGCTCCACGGCTTCGACGGGCATCTCGAGCAGATCCCGAAGAACATGGGTGATCGCCTCGACCGACGGCGCGGAATCGCAGCCGATCGTCTCGCACATCGCTGGCATTCCCTGAGCCGCACGCACCACAAGCCGCCCGTTGTCGATCAGCGCGACGCAGGCCCCTTCTGCACCCCCCAGGGCGCAGACCCGACCAACCACGGCCGAGAGGACCACGTCCAGGGACTGATTTGTCCGCAGCCCCTCCGCCAACACGTCCTGCACGGCGCGCACTGTGCCTTGGAGGTCCTCCAAGGTGGTGATCCGCATCCGCTCGCGCGCAAAGCGCCGCGCGTTGTCCAGCGCGACCGCGGCCTGAGCTGCGAAGAGCTGCGCCAGACGCTCGTCGTCCGGCGTAAACGGTCCGCCGCGCTTTTCGGTCATATAGAGGTTCCCGAGCAGCACGCCACCAAGCAGGATCGGGACACCCAGGAAACTGTCCATCGGAGGATGCCCCGGCGGGAACCCGCATGCGCGCGGATCGTCGGAGATGCGCGCGAGTCGTACGGGACGGGGATCTTCCAGCAGCACGCCCAGGAGCCCATGACCCGTCGGGAGCTGCCCGATGCGGGCCCGGGTGGCCGCGTCCATGCCGATGGACTCAAAGCTCTCGATCGTGGTACCCGACGGGTCGAGCACACCGATCGCCACGTACTGGGCATCAAAGAGCCCGCGGGCACTGGCGACCAACGCGGGCAGGAGGTCGCCCATCACCAGTTCGCCGGCCAGGTGCAGCCCGAGGTCCACGAGGCGCGCCATGCGCGAGTCTGATCCGGTCTCGACGGCCGCCACCGGTGCTGCCGGGCCGCTCAACCGGGCCAGTTCACGCGCCAGTTCGTCGGCGTCGCGATCGGCATCGGCGCTGATCGCGACGACCACCTCGGGGAACTCCGCAGAGGGCGTCGTGATCCGCACGGCGGCGATCAGGGCGGCACGGCCCGCGGACGCAACCCCTGCGATTTGCGCGAGTTCGGTGAAGGCGCGGGATCCCGGGCGCCACACCGCAACCCCGCGACGGCTCTTGACCAACTCCGCCAAGGTGTCGGCCCCGTCGAAGGTGACCCCGAGCTCCTCGTGCACCGGCCATGAGCTGACGACCGAGAACCCGCCGCCAGGCCCGATGCGGATCACCGCGGCCCCAAGCAGACCCAACTGCACCACCGCGTCCCAAACGAAACTGTCCAGGGCATCACGACTCGCCGCGGCACCGCGCAGCGACGATCTCCTCGCCGAGGTCACCGGCGGTCCCTCGGATCGCACCACGCCAACGCGTGCATCGCGCGAAGGCTCGCACTCGGATCGGTCGACGGGAATGCCACCACGTTCACCGTTCGAACACCCCACGGCGCGCCGGAGCGTCTACCGCGTTTGCTGTGCTCTGCTCGCATCGGCCTGCAACCACCTCGCCACCGCCACCCCGCGAGATCCAGCGGCGGCGGGGGTGCCGCCGTTGGCAGATCGGGACGGCCGGATTCGAACCGGCGACCCCCGGCACCCAAAGCCGGTGCGCTACCAGGCTGCGCCACGTCCCGGGTCGTGGTGACACCGTACCGAAACGATCAAAGAAATGGCGTGAGCGAGATGCCTATTTTCCTGCCGGAAGCGTCACCACATCACCATCGCGGATGAGTTCCGCCTGCAGCACCTCCCAGGCCCCCGAGACCCGTGCCAGGGTCAGATGGGCCTCACCGCGACCCAGCGGGCCTTCGAGGTTCGCCGTCACCGGCGTCTGGACCGCGTCGGCGCTCTTGCCGTCGGCGATCCGCTGGGCAATCGTGACCTTGACCGGCTGCCCCATCCGATCGGCAACGACGGTACTCTCGGCCAGATACCGGCTGACCAACCGCTCGGCCGGTCCCGGCCGGCGGCGCCACGCGTTGAAATACAGGGCGATCGCGATCGCGAGAAACAGATACGCGGCGATCCCCGCGACGTTGGAAAGCAGCGCCTGGCTGTGCGCCCGACCTTGGAGGGCCAGCGTGATCACCGCGTAGATCGCAAAGATCACCGCGCCGGCCAAGGCGGCCGCCTGCCAGGCGGGCATCTTCAACAGACGCTTCATGCGACCCAGATATCGGCGAGCCGACCCAGCGTGTGGCGGTACCGCGCCAACGATTCCTCGCGTCCCGCCAGCAGCAAACTCTCGTAGATCCCGGTCGAGACCCGCTGGCCGGTCAGCGCGATCCGCTGTGGCTCCAGAAAACCTCGGGCGTCTTCGCCCAAGATATGGAGCTGGTCCTGCAAGACATCCTTGATGGCGTCCAGGGTGAACTCCTCGAGCAGTTCCAAACGCCCAAGGCCGCCGCCGATCGCCTGGATCGATCGACGCACGTCGGCGGCAAGGACGTCCCACGCCTCCGGCTCGATTTCCAAAGGACGAAACAGCCAGCCGGCCAGGGCCTCATAGTCGCCCAAGGTCGTCAGCTTGCGCTTGACCGCCGGAACGGTCTCGAGCACCCGTGCACGGGCACCGGCGTCCTTGTCGGCAAAGAATCCGACCCGGTCCAGGTGTCCGACAAGCGCCACCGAGAACTCGTCGTCGCCCATCAGGCGCAGATACCGGCCGTTGAGTACTTCGAGCTTTTTCAGATCAAAGATCGCCGGGCTCTTGGAGATGCGAGCCACACCGAACTTCTCGATCAACTCGTCGACGGTGAACATCGTCGTCTTGTCGTCAAAGCTCCACCCCAACAGCGCAAACACGTTGAGCACGGCCGCGGGCACGAACCCCGCATCACGCAGGTCTTCGACCGACGCTGCACCGTGGCGCTTGGAAAGGCGTTTCTTGTCGGGACCGAGGATCAGCGGGATGTGTGCGTACGCGGGGGCCGCACCGCCGAGCGCCCGAATCACCATCACCTGCTTGGGCGTGTTTGACAGGTGGTCCTCGCCACGGATCACATGTGAGATCTGCATGTCGAGATCATCGACCGCGGCCGCCAGATTATATGTGGGCGTCCCGTCCGAGCGCGCCACCACAAAGTCCTCGATCGCGGTGTGCTCGAAGCTCACCTCACCGCGCACATAGTCGTCGATGACCGTGCGCCCCGTCACCTCGACCCCAAAGCGCCAGGCCGGGCGGCGGCCCTCCGCGACGAACCCGCCGATCTGCTCGTCGGTCCAATCGCGTCGCCCCCGCACCACGGGGGCCAGCTTGTTGGCCCGGGCAGCGTCGCGCTGGGCCTCCATTTCGGCATCGGTCTCCCAGGCGGCGTACACGACCCCGGCGGCCTTCAGCCGACCAATCGCCTCCAGGTAGACGACCGAGCGCGCACTCTGACGAAATGGACCCTCGTCCCAGTCGAGCCCGAGCCACTCCAACGCCCGCAGAATTTGGGCTTCGGACTCCGGCGTCGAACGCTCACGATCGGTGTCTTCGAGGCGCAGGACAAACACCCCACCGGTGTGGCGCGCGACCAACCAGTTAAACAGTGCCGTGCGCGCACCGCCAACGTGCAGGTTTCCCGTCGGGCTCGGTGCGAAACGCACCCGAGCCGGACCCGTGATTTCTCGACGCTGAATTGGAGGCATGCACCCAAGGATACCCATGCATACTCACCCCGCCCGATCGCGGTCCACACGGAGCCCCTCCCGCGTCATAGGATCCGCACATGCGCTTGGGAGCCCACGTGTCCGCAGCCGGCGGGATCAGCAACGCAATCGCCCGCGGTCAGGCGATTGGCTGCGAGAGCCTGCAGATCTTCACGCACAATCCACGAACGTGGAAGCCGATCAACCACACCGACACGGAGATCACGGCCTTCCGTGAGCGTGCGGCCGCGGCGGCCATCGGCCCGGTGGTGAGCCACGGCCTGTACCTGATGAACCTCGGTGCACCCGATCGCGACCTGCCCTCCGGTCCACCCGGGAAACCCCCGACCAGCACGCGCAACATCTACCGGCTCTCGGTTACGAGCCTCATCCAGCACCTGGAGATCGGCGAGCGGCTCGGGTTGGCGGGAGTCATCCTGCACGTCGGGTCTTCGAAGGGCGGCACGCTGGATGAGTCGATCGAGCGCATCGCCAGCGGGATCGCAGCGGCGTTTGCGGCCGCGCCGGGTACCTGCGGGGTGTACCTGGAGAACACCGCCGGGGCCGGCGACACGATCGGGCGCACATTTGCCCAACTGCAGGCCGTCTGGGACCGCGT
>JADGPH010000220.1 GCA_017882555.1 Thermoleophilia bacterium | reverse complement strand
TCCTCGTTCCCGCCCGCCTCACGACCGGCGGCCTGGACCTCCGGCTCCTCGGCCCACACCTCGAGATGCAGTCCGGACACGCGCAAGACCTGCACTCGAGTGCCCGCGCGCGCGATCCCGTTGACCGACGTCGCATGCCATTGCTCGCCCCGGACGCGAACGAGCCCGTCGGGCGCAAGGTCACCGAGGGCGACACCTTCGGCTGCTTCCATACGAAACGGGTGGTAGTCAACCGTTCCGCGTCCCGACAGACCGTACCAGGCGATCACCAGGGCACCCGCCGAAACGACGAGAACGACACCCAGCAGTGCCCACAACCCTACCGTCGATTGTCCGTCGACGACCATGTAGACGAGCCAGACCGCGACAACGAGGCCCAACACGCCCGCGCCTACATGGACGTGGGGCCCCAGATGGGCGCCAACCACAAAGGCCAGTACAACCAGTCCGAGCAAGATACCGGCAATCCACATGGGCGCCTCCTCAGCGGTGCGCGCCCTTCATGATACTCCCGGCCAGCAGGGCGACGCGGTCGTCGACTGGCCCGCGCACTTCGGTGGACGCCGGGGTGGCCAACCCCGAGGTTCGCTCGCAGGCGCCCGTCACCCACACGTCTCGCGCAAATCGCGCTGCTGACGCCCGGAGCCCTCGCCCGGTTGTGGAGCTCGAGCCGACGCTTGGGGGGAGGCGCCACCAAACGTTGCACCCGATCGGCGTCCATCCCACCCGGCGGCGCGCAATCCGAGACTCGGCCCTGGGACCGGAGTTCAACTCCGCGCCCACGTTCGCGCCGTGCTCAGCCCCGAGACGCCAGGCCGTGGGCCCCCTGGCGGGCCCACGGCCTGGCGCGCGAGTTACACGATGGCCCCACAAGCCGGCGCGCCGTGCTTACGTGGAAGGAACTGACTGACGCGTGGCGTTCCGCCGCTGCATCACGCTGCGGGCAGAAGACGGGCCGACCGACGGCGCGATTGTGCCTGGGTTAGTGGCGATGCATTTCTCCGGCAAGCGCAAACCACTCGACGCGCGTCGGTGGAGGTACATTGGCCTCTTTGAGCGCCGGGCCCAACCGCGACTGCATGAACCCCTCCTGAACCGCTTTGGACTCCCACACCTCCACGACGATCAGTTTGTCACCCGCCTCGCCGGCGACATGGCTCACCAGGGGAGCCGGCCAGTCGCCCGAACCGGAGGACGGATCCACATCGAGCATGCGACTGACGGTTCGGTAGTGCTCAACAGCGTCCGGCGCGGAGAATTCAAGAACGAGAAGCTCAGGCATACGGGGGGCCTCCACTCGCGTGATTTGGGTCAATCTGCGGACCTGATAGTGCGCACATCCGACGCTACACCCATGGTTCGGGTCCAAGCAATGCACATCCCTGAGACACTTCTCGGCGTCTGCCGACGCACAGCCGGGTCAGGCGCAGCGGTCGGGCGTTCACGCGTCCTGCTGGAACCCACTCGGTCACCGGCGCCCTCACGCTCGCTGGGTCACAAAAGGGAGTCGGGGCCGATGACGCCCTGGGTCTGGCGATCCGATGCGAGTCCGCCACGGCTCAGTGCTGGAAGCGCATTCGCGTCGCGCCGATGGCGCGATCGACATGGGTCGAACTGGCTCACCGCGATCAGCGGATCCGCGGTGGCCGTTTGAACAGCGGATCGAGACGTCCACTTCGCAAATCAGCGGCTCCACCGAGCAGCGGAAGCGCGAGGGCCCGCTCGATCGTCGCGAGAACACCGTAGTGGTCGACCCGCGACCCCTCGCGTGACCCCGAGATCACGTCGGGCCCCGCGACGACCGTCGCGATATGGCCGCCACGGGCAACGCTGCCGCAGCAACCGCGATTGGTGCTGCCTTCATCCCAGGTGAGCACGAGGAATCCGTGCGGACCGATCTCGCGCATCAGCAGCGGTACGGTACGGGCGAGGAAGCGATCACCGGCGGCGATGCTGCAGTCGTGGGTGTCATCGCAGAGGTTCGGCGTGATCCATGCGTAGGTTGGCAGCCGACCTGCGCGCAGGTCGGTGTTGAGCGCGCCGAAACCGACGAGCTTCTTGCAGAGCGCCGGATTGCCCGCGACGTCGCTGTAGTAGATGAACGGATTGTGCTTTTTCGCGTAGGCGCCGGTGCTGCCACCGGTGAAGCACCGTGCGGGGTAACCCTCAAGGTACGCCTTCCAGGAAATGCCGGCACTCGTGAGCTGATCCACGATGTTCGGAGCATGGACACTGCAGCTCGTGCAGTCGGTCGTGATGCCGTGCGTCGAGCCGCTCGTGAGCGCGAGGTAGTTCGGCAGCGAGGGATGCCCAATCGCGAAGCTCTGGGTCGCAACCCCGTAGCGTCGTACGAGCGCGTTGAGGTAGGGGGCCTTGGCGTTGCCCAGAACGTCGCTGCTCTCTTTGTTCTCCATCACGATCACGACGATGTGCGAGCTCTTCGAGGTCGGCAGCCGTGTTGCTGCGCCTGTTGCCAGCAGGCCGCCCGCCGTTGCGGAGCCAATGCCGATGACCACAAGCACCACCAGAACCGGCACGCGGATAATCAGGCGATTCAGCGAGCGCCGTGCCCGCGCACATACGATACGAAAGTCCATCGACCGGACTCTTGCACAATCTGTCGCACGCGAGGCGCAAGACTGGTGTTGCCCCGATCGCGCACAGACCGCATGCGCCGTGGAGGTCTGGCACCCAGCCCTTGGTGCCAAACCCTGCTCGTGGTTGGTGCTCGTCGGTGTGGAAACGCCTCGGCATGACCCGACGCTGGTCCTTGGGTCGACCACCAGTCAACATTGTGCCCGGGGTCCAGCCGTACGCCAATCTCCTAACGATCCGGCAGCTTCGACGGACGCAATCGGATCCGTGAGACAACTCCGGGGGCCAAAATGCGAAGGATCATCTGGATGATGTCGGTGTCGCTCGACGGCTTCATCGAGGGACCAAACCGCGAACTCGACTGGCACATGGTCGACGACGAGCTGCACCTTCATTTCAACGAGGAGCTCCGCGGTGCCGGCGCCTTCCTGGATGGACGCGTCACATATGAGCTCATGGCCGACTTCTGGCCGACGGCAGACGTGGATCCGGAGGCCACCGGGCCAATGGTCGAGTTCGCGCGCATCTGGCGCGAGATGCCCAAGATCGTCTACTCCCGGAGTCTGGCGTCCGCCGGGTGGAACACCACCGTGGTTCGCGACGTCATCCCCGAGGACGTAGTGGCACTCAAAGCTCAGCCCGGTGGCGATCTCATCATCGGTGGCGCCGATATCGCCCAAGTCTTCATACACCACGCCCTGATCGACGAATACCGGCTCTATATCCACCCGGTC
>JADGPH010000219.1 GCA_017882555.1 Thermoleophilia bacterium | reverse complement strand
CCAGCGGGATCGCAGCGGCGTTTGCGGCCGCGCCGGGTACCTGCGGGGTGTACCTGGAGAACACCGCCGGGGCCGGCGACACGATCGGGCGCACATTTGCCCAACTGCAGGCCGTCTGGGACCGCGTTGGCAACCCGACCCGACTCGGCGTCTGCCTGGATACCCAGCATCTGTTTGCCAGCGGCTATCCGATCCACGAACCCGGCGGCATCGAGCGTGTACTGGATGAGTTCGATCAGGCGCTCGGGATCGCCCAACTGCGCTGCCTGCACCTCAACGACTCGATGACGGAGTTCGGATCCAACCGCGACCGCCATGAGAACCTCGGCGACGGACTGATCGGCGCCGAGGGCATGCGCCGGATCCTCAGCGCACGCGAGCTTCAGGATCTTCCGGTTATTCTGGAAGTCCCGGGGATTGACGGCACCGGACCGGACCTCGAGAACATGCGCCGCGCGCGCGAGTTTCGGGCCGAAGGCCTGGCCGCGCGGGCCGGCAGTGGAGCGCGGTAGCACTCCCATGATCCCGAGCCCGCTGTCAGGTCCTACCGGGCTCTTCTTGGGCGGTCGCTTTGTCGCCGGCTCCGGGACCATCGCCGTCCGCAGTCCGTATTCGGGCGAGCTCATCGCCGAGGTCTCCACCGGGGGTTCCGCGGAGATCGATCGCGCCGTCCGCGATGCGGCCCGTCACCTTCCGCCACTCCCGGCGGCCGACCGCGCCCGCATTCTGGAGCGGGCCGCCCACCTCGTGGCCGATCGCGCCGAGCGGTTTGCCCAAGTGATCTGCGCGGAAGCCGGCAAGCCGATCCGCCAGGCGCGCGGCGAGGTGATGCGATGTGTCGACACGCTGACCTTCTCCGCCGCTGAGGCCCGGACGCTGGCAGGCGAGATGGTGCCCCTGGGCGCGTCCGCGGCCGGCGCCGGCAAGATCGGTTTTGTCGTGTATGCCCCGATCGGCATCGTCGGTGCCATTACCCCGTTCAATTTTCCGCTGAACCTCGTGGCACATAAGGTGGCACCGGCAATCGCGGCGGGGTGCCCGGTGGTGCTCAAGCCCGCCGAGAAGACCCCCCTGTCAGCCCTGCTGCTGGCCGAAGCTCTGGCCGATGCAGGCCTCCCCGCGGGGGCGCTGGGTGTCGTGACCGGGGACGGTCCCACGGTGGGCACTGCACTCGTCGAGCATCCCGACGTGGCGATGATCTCGTTTACCGGCTCCGCGCCCGTGGGCTGGGGCATCCGCGAGCGGGTTCCCCGCAAGCACGTGGCCCTCGAACTCGGAAACTCGACGCCAGTGATCGTCACCGAGGACGCCGACCTCGACACGGCCGCCGCCAAGATCGCGAGTTCGGGCTTCACGCACGCCGGCCAGTCGTGCATCAGCGTCCAACGGATCTACGTCCAGGAACGGATCCACGACGAGTTCTGCGCCAAGCTGGCCGGCGCCGTCGAGCGCCTGGTCGTCGGCGACCCCGCAGACGAAGCGACCGACGTGGGCCCGGTGATCACCCCTGAGTCGTACCAGCGCGTACGGGACTGGATCGATGAGGCCGTTGCTGCCGGGGCCAAGATTCTCACCGGGGGGCGATCGCGCGGCGGACTGCTCGAGCCCACGGTGCTCGACGGCATAACCCCGACGATGAACGTCACCTGCCGCGAGGTTTTCGGGCCAGTCGTGGGGGTTGCCTCGTACCACGCGATCGACGGAGCCATCGCGCTCTGCAACGCGACACCCTTCGGCCTCCAGGCCGCAATCTTCACCCGTCGAACCGACGCTGCCCTCGCGTGGGCCCGACAACTGGAGTTTGCCGGGGTCATCATCAACGAGACGCCGACATTTCGCGCCGACCAGCAGCCGTACGGCGGCATCAAGGAGAGCGGCAACACCCGCGAAGGGCCGCATTACGCGGTCCGCAGCATGTGCGAGCAACGCCTGGTGATCCTGAACATCCCGGAGGCATGACCCTCCGCGGGACCCGCTCTGCCGAGCCGCTCGAGTTCATGGGGCCCGGCCAACTCCCGTGCATGTCACATACCGCCAGGCCGGAACCGGTGGCAGCGATATGGACCTCCCAACACCGCGCGCGACATCCGCAGACCCATCACGGCGACGTCGCAGACGACCAGGCTGTCGGTCGGATCGCCCCATGAGACGCGCCGGGCTCGCAAGATCGTCGCCGAGCTCATCCCCGAACCTGCCGCTCGGAGCGTCTTTGCGCGCAACCGTACGCTCGACGGATTGTGCACGGGTCCTACAGTTCCCGTGGGACTGCGCCGATTAAGTCCGGGATGGATTCCTCCTCATCCTCGTTCGACGACGCCCCGCCTCGGCCGAACATCGCGGATCTGATCGACCTCGCTGAGGCGCGTCAGGACCGCGCCGTGCACCCGGACCCACTGCGGCTCGAACGCGACACCCGGTGGGCGCAACTTTGTGTGTCGGTCGCCGAACGCGCCGATGATTTGGTCGTCGTGATCGATGCCCGGGGACGCATCGCGATGTGTAACCACGACGGCCACGCGCTCCTGGGCATCGTGGGTCCGATCCCGGACGACCTGCGGCCCACCGAGTTCGTTCACGCCGACGACCGCCCAGCGCTCCGCGAGGCGTGGCGCACCGCGCACGCCACGCGAGGGCCGGTGAGCGTGACGGTAACGCTGCTCACGACCTCCGACGGCCCCGTGCCAGTCGATATGCAGCTCAGGAGCGTTCCCGCGGGACCGGGTCACCCGGCGCACCTGATCGTGACCGGGACCGAGGCCCGCGAGCGGATCGCCCATGATCGCCAACTCGCCGAGCACGCGCTGCGCGCAGACCGTCATACCGCCGAATACGCCGCCATGCAACGCATCGCGATCGCGGCTGCTCGCGGCGATTCATTTGAGAAGGTCATGGCCGCGTCGGCCGGTGAGATCGCCGATCTCACGGGTGCCGAGTGTGCGCTCGTGGGGCGTTTCGCGGACCGACAATGCACGGTCGTCGGCGTCCATGATCCCCACCCGCGCCTGATTGCCGGAGACTGCATCCCACTCGAGCAGGCGCGCCTGTTGCGCCGTGTCTGTGATGAGGATCTCGCCGGACGCATCGCGAGCTACGCGCGGCTCGACGCCGTGACGGGTGCTCCGTCGCCTGCGCTCGGGTTCGTCGCATCCGCGGCGGCGCCGATCCACGTCGACGACATGGTCTGGGGCGTGGTCATGGCCGCCACACGCACCAACGCGCCGATCGGAGAAGAGACCGAGAGCCAGCTGACCCGTATCGCCGATGTGGTCGCGATCGCCGTCACGGCAGACCAAACTCGTGCCCGCCTGGCCAGCCAAGCGCTCACCGACGCGCTGACCGGTCTGCCAAACCACCGCGCCTTCCACGAGCGCCTTGCGATTGAGGTGGCTCGCTCGCGCCGTTACGGACGCCCGGTCAGCCTTGCCATCCTCGATCTCGATCACTTCAAGCGTCTCAACGACGCGCACGGGCACCCGATCGGAGACGCAATCTTGGTTGAGGTCGCCGATCGCCTGACGTCCTGTATCCGTCGCGACGAGCTCATCGGACGCGTCGGTGGCGAAGAGTTTGCGTGGATCCTCCCTGAATCGGATCTCGACAGCGCCGTCGAAGCGATTGAGCGGGCCCGACGGAAGGTCTCGGCGACGCCGATGCCCCAGGGAATTTCGATCTCGCTGTCGGCGGGAGTCTGCGATCTGGAAACCGCTCACGGATCAGCCGAGGAACTCGTGCAGATGGCCGACAGCGCCTTGTACTGGGCGAAATCACACGGTCGCGACCAGACCTTCATGTTCTCTCCCGAGACGGTCGAGACCCTGTCCGCCGATGAGCGGGCCCGACGCATCCAGCGTGACCAGTCGATGGCCGCGTTGCGGGCACTCGCACGTGCAGTTGATGCGAAGGACCCCGGGACGCTCGCCCACTCCGAACGGGTCGCCGACATCTCGTGCGATCTGGCCGCACGCCTCGGCTGGAGTCCCGCGGACGCCCTGCGCCTGCGCGATGCCGCGCTGCTGCACGACATCGGCAAGGTCGGCATCCCTGATGCGATCCTGCTCAAGCAAGGGCGCCTGGATCCCGACGAGTTTGAACAAATCAAGCGCCACACGACTCTCGGCGCTGAGATCGCGGTGGAATCACTCGATCACACCCAGCAAGACTGGATCCGCCAGCACCATGAGCGCTGGGACGGCACCGGGTACCCGTATGCGATGTCCGGATATGACATCTCCGAGGGTGCGCGCATCATCGGAGTGGCCGACGCCTGGGACGTGATGACGACAGCTCGCAGCAGCTATGCGCAGACGCGTGACCCGATCGATGCGCTTGCCGAACTGGAGCGTTGCGCCGGTACGCAGTTCTGGCCCGATGCGGTGCGCGTCATGGCGCAGCGGGTGCGTGAAACGATGCCGGTCTCAGACTCCGGGCAGCCGGCGACTGCTTGATAAGGTACGTCAGGAACGCGGGAGTAGCTCAGTTGGCTAGAGCGTCAGCCTTCCAAGCTGAATGTCGCGGGTTCGAGCCCCGTCTCCCGCTCTTGTGAAAGCGCCTGTAAATCAGGCGCGTTTTCTGTTTTTGCGGGCTTGCCCTAGATCTATCACCGAGCCGTTGGCGCACACCGGGCGCACACCAGTTCCGCAACGAGCGGCATAGATCGCGTCGGCCATCGGCGTTCGGTGTCCCAATTCGACCGCGCGCAACACGTGCAAGTAGTGGTCGGAGATCACCCGCGCAGAGTTTCCGACCGACGCCGCCACATACGCCAGCGATCGGCCCTCGTGGACCATCAGGCTGATGCAGCTCGTGCGGCCGTCTTTGGGGTCGGCGTCGATTCCGGCACGCCCGCAAGCGGGCAGGAACACCCGCCGACGCCAGTTGTTGAGATTCACGGGGAGTCCCTGCGGCGAGGTCACCACGAGATCGCCCGCCAACGCATCCACGGGTCGCAAGACCTCGAGGTCATCAGCCAGGGGCGCGACGATCTCCACGGCTCGCCGACGTAGCGTCTTCATCGCGTCGACGACCAAGATCGCGCCCTCGAAATCTCCCCAGCGTACGGCCAGCGCCTCTGACGGGCGCAACCCGCCGTAAGCCATCAGCGACCACGCCACGATGTCAGCCTGGGTTGGGAGCTGGGCGCGGATCGCCTCGATTTCAGCCGGCACGAGCGCTCGAGGACGCACGGGCGCGGTCCTGCCGACCTTGCGGACGGGCGCGCACGGATTCTTCGGCAACAAGCCGTCATCGACCGCCTTGCCAAGGGCCGCCGACAACACGCTCAAGGCGTGGTTCGCCTGAGTCGGCGACGCGCCCCCGTTGAGGACCTGCGCACGCCAGTCGCGCACACGAGCGGTCCCGAGCTGTCGCAGGCGCACTTCGCCGATTTGTGGGACGATCCACCGCTCCACCAGTGACCGACGTACGCGCCGGGTGTTTGCACTCCACTCGGCCTGATTCTT
>JADGPH010000034.1 GCA_017882555.1 Thermoleophilia bacterium | reverse complement strand
CGTGTGGCGCGCACCATGCCGTCGACCGCGGGTGTGAGCACACGATGCGCGAGCTTCGGGTCATCACCGCGCAACAGCAGTGCCGCCCCAAGCCAGGTGTCGGCCCACTCCTGAAAGCTCAAAAGACCACGTTCTGCAGACCAGGCGCTTGTCGTCTCCAGCAACGGGACCGCATCGTCGTAGCGCCCCATCTGCGTCAGCAGCTTGCCTTCGGTGGCGGCAAAAATCGCCTGTTCGCCGATCCGGTACAGATGCGCCTTTGAGAGGCGCCGCGCCTCGCGCACGAGCCCGAGCCCGTCCTCTTGGTGCCCTTCGGCAAAGGCCAACTCACCCTCGATCTGATGCCAGAATTCCAGATACCGCGACGCACGTACCCGTAGCGCGATGGCGTCGAGGCAATCGCGTGCTCCGGCGAGATCTCCGCGTTCACGAAGCACCGCGATCCGATAGATCTGGCCGAGCGCTTCGGTGACGGGCCCGCGAGTCGCCGCGGCCACCGCGAGGCGCTCGACCTCATCAAACCTGCCTTGGTAGTAGAGCGCCGACTGTAAGGCGACGTGAAAGGGCTGCGGTTGGTCGAGCATCTGTGGCGGGAGCTCAGGTGGTGGCTCGGGCGAGGCCGAGACCCGAAACAGATGCCGGACGACGCCAATCCGACCGCGGGAGTCAGCCGGCAGCAGTGGCAAGAGCTTGGCCCACTCTCCGGAGGCATGGAGAGCCCACACCGCCCACCCGACGACATCGGGTGCCGAGCTCGTGAGCTCGCCAATCTCACCCGAGGCAAGCATTCCGTGTACGAGGCTCTCGACGCGGCGCTGCCGGCGTGCCAACAGGAGCGCGCGAACCTGGGCCCCGCGAAGGGGTCCACGCTTACGAAGGGTCGTCTCGCCGAGCGCCTCTGACCAACCGATGACCTTGTCCCAGTCACCGCGCGACATCAATAGACCCGTCGCGGCCTCAACCAGCGGCTCGGCTTCCTCGGTTCGGCCTGCTGCAAGGAGCGCGTCGACGGCTTCTTCCAGGTATCCGTCAGCGGCAAGCATGCGGCCAAAGCGGGCCGTGAGCTCCGGCACCTCCTCGGGGAATTCCGCGCGCAACCGATGCAGAAGAAACTCGCGAAAGCGCGGGTGATAGCGAAGAAACCCGGTCTCGGCGGTTGCGGGCAAGTGCTGTCGGGAGAGCTCGTCGAAGATGCCTTCGCCAGCGGGGTCATCCAACAGCTGCACCACGCGCGCGGGTGTCACGACATCAAGCACGCTCGTACGCAGCAGTGCCCCGCGCAACGGGTCGGCAAGGCCCTCGAAGATCTCGGCCCCGAGATAGGCAAACAGTGGATCTTCGCCCGGCGGGAGCACCGGTCGCTCGGTGGACTTGGTGAGCGAATCAAAGACGAGTCCCGCCGCCCAGCCGCCGGTCGCGTGGTGGAGTGCGTGCGGATCAAGCGGAACTCCGCGCAACTCCAGCAGCTCCGCCGTCTCGTCAAGGGTAAAGGCAAGGTCGTGATCGAAGACGCCCCCGACACGGGCAGCGAGAGCATCGCGCTCGAGGCCCAATGTCGGCAATCGCCGCGAGACGAGCAGCAGGCGACAATCGTTATCGAGGTGACGTACGAATGCGCGCAAGACGCGAAGCACCGCGTCTTCGCCAGTCAAGTGGTGCAGATCGTCGAGCACTACGATCGAGCGCGGCGCAATGCGCTCTCCGAGGATTGCGGCGCATTCGGTCGCGGCAAGGCCGTCTTTGAGCATCACGATAACGGTGCGCGCCAGCTCGGGCTGCGTGGTGCCGACGGCGTGTGCCAGGTAGGTCACAAAGCGCCCGGGGTGGGTATCGGACTCGTCGAGTGTGAGCCAGGCGACAGTGCTGTCGGTTGCCGCGACGTATTGGGCCACGGCAGTGGTCTTTCCAGCGCCAGGGGCAGCCACGACGAGGACGATTGGATGGACCTGTGCTGCGGCGTCCAGATCGCGGTCGATGCGTGGGCGCAGGACAGTGTCGTCGCGCAACGGCGGCACGCGGACTTTCGAGTCCAAGAGCCGGTGTGTGAGCTTGCTCATCGGGTGTGCACCCCAGCGTCCAGATCGTCGCCAGCTTATCCCCTTTGTCTGGCGGGAGCGCCTGGGTAGCAGGATTCCCAGGCAGCGCTGGACAGCGATGTGCATGCGGGGGTGTTAACGCGCACCGGGTTGTCGTGTACCGGGGCTTTAACGGAGCGCTCCTAGCCTGGTCTGACACTGCTCTCGTACTCGAAGGAAGTCTGCATGCGACGTGATGTTGAGTTTGACGCCGAAGGCGTCACCCTGCGTGGATGGCACTACTTGCCGCCGAAGAGCAAGAAAAAGGTGCCAACCATCGTGATGGCACACGGCTTCTCGGCCGTCAAGGAGATGTACCTCGATAAGTTCGCCGAGGCCTTTGTCGATGCGGGCTTTGGGGCGCTGGTGTTTGACAACCGCAACTTCGGTGCCAGCGACGGCGAGCTGCGCCAGGAAATCGACCCGTGGGAGCAGGTCCGCGACTATCGGCACGCGATTACCTATGCCACCACCCTCAAAGAGGTGGACGCGGATCGCATCGGCATCTGGGGTTCAAGTTACTCGGGTGGCCACGTGATCGTCGTAGGTGCCATCGATCGCCGGGTCAAGTGCGTGGTGGGGCAGGTTCCACTGGTGAGCGGCCACCGGAACGCCCGTCGGATCGTCCGTGCCGACTTCGTGGGCGCGGTGGGCGGGATGTTCGACGAGGACCGCGCCAATCGGTACGCTGGCAAGCCCCCGGCGATGATCCCGGTCGTCGACGCTGACCCGATGGCGGCATCGGCACTGCCGACTCCGGATTCGTATACCTGGTTCACCGAGACGGGGAATACGCGGGCGCCTTCTTGGATAAACGAAGTGACCCTGCGTAGCGTCGAGATGTTCTGGGAGTACGAGCCGGGTGCGTATCTGCCGTATGTGTCGCCGACGCCGGTCCTGATGGTGGTGGCTCGAGGTGACGTGCTCTGCGTGAGCGACCTGGCGATCGAGGCCTTCGAGAACGCCCGTGAACCCAAGAAGCTGGTGATCTTGCCGGGTGGGCACTTCGACGCATACGTCGCTGGGTTTGAGGGGGCATCGACTGCCGCAACCGAGTGGTTCGTGGAGCACCTGAAGCCCTGACGCACACCCAACACTGAGCTTGGCGCGCTTCGGCGCTCCCGAACACGGAGACCTTTCATGGACACACAAGCCGTCCTGGACCACCACCTTGCCGCGTTTGGCGCGGGCGACGCCGATAAGATCGCCACGGACTACACAGCAGATTCGGTGCTGATTACCCCCGACGGCGCCGTCAACGGCCGCGATGCAATTCACGCGACCTTCACAGCGATCTTCTCCGGCATCTTCGCGCCGGGGACCTACGAGTTCACGATGGACGTCATGACCGT
>JADGPH010000218.1 GCA_017882555.1 Thermoleophilia bacterium | reverse complement strand
GCCCGGTCGGACTCATGCTTGGCCTGGGCCTCGGCGTGCTCGGCTTCGCGAGTCTCAGCGCTGGGACGTGTCGGCTGGGTGGGCTCGGTCATGGAGCCTCTTCTCGTTGAATGCGTATTCATCTGTATTACCACAACTGAAGCTGAACCCATTCCGAGGCACTCGACCAGCTTGTTCGGAGCGCGAGATAGGTAGGCTCAACTACATGGCGGGTAACGAGAGCAGGCTCGTGGGCGTAGCTCGAGGTGCAGCCACGATCACGGAGGTCACGGCTGCGTTCGAGGATCAAGGCTTTCGCGGTCAGTTCGGACCGGGCGAACGCGGTGAGGTCGAATGCTTCACCTGCAAGCGCCGCTCCCCAGCGGAATCCATGGCCGTCGAACATCTCCGCCGGCTCGAGGGGGCATCCGACCCGTCCGACATGCTCGCGATCGTTGCGTTGACCTGTCCGCACTGTGACACGCCGGGCACGCTGATCCTGAACTACGGTCCGGTAGCCACCGCCGAAGACGACACGATCCTGCGCCGGCTCGAGCAGTCACCTCCGCCCGACCCTGCCTCCACATCTGTGTGACACAACAGGTGCGCCAGCCTGTGGATGCCGAAAACTCGATCGCGTGATGCTGGAACTCGTCCGGGCGCTTCGACAGCTCTTTCCCCTACTTCGTGCACATCGATGGCGGGTATCACTGACCTGGTGAAGCAGCTGGGCGATGCTTCGCGACACAGCATTGGAGTTCACGGGTTGTCGTTGCCCGTTGTCTGCGTCGAGGAGACGGGCTTGTCGAACTCGACTTCGATGTGCTGCTCGGGGCGTCGTTCATCGGCGCGGGCGAGGTCGGCGAGCGCATGTTCATCGGCGGGCGTGAGCGGTGGTGGCATCACGCTGCGCGGGTACAGCTTGCGGGCGCGTACAACGTTGACCTCCGAGGCATAGACCGTGAGCTGCCCCGCGAGGTATAGGAAGAAGAGCAGTCCGAGCACGATGGCGAAGAAGCCGTAGAGTTCACTCGTGTGCCGCAGTTGGCGGGCCACGAGCCATCCGCCGAGCGCCTGGAGGCCGGTCCACGCAACGCCGCCGACGATCGCGCCTGGCCAGAGATCACGGGTGGCAATCGAGGCGGGCGTGAGCACGCGGAACGCGAGCCAGTAGAGCCCGACGTTGAGCGCGACGGTCGCGGTAACAGTGAGCGCGGTCACCGCCGCCGAACCGCCGATCAGGGCCGCGGCAGTCGTGACCGCTGTCGTCGCCACGATCGCGACCGCGAGCACGGCCAACACGAGAAGCGAGCGCGTCAACCGTGGGAAGAAGCCCGGCCGCATGCGCCCGGGCACGTTCCACACCTCGGCCGTGGCGTGCTGTGCGGCCTGCGCGACGCCGAGTGATCCCCACAACAGTCCGACAATTCCGATCGCGAGCCCGAGGCCGTTTCCGCCGAGCGCGTGCACGTTGTTCTTGAGCTGGGCGCCGATGATCGGAAAGTCAGCCAGCGCGGAGTTGAGGAGGTCGTGACGCAGCGACGCGTTGTCATGGAGGAAGAAGCCGAGCGTCGTGACGAACACCAGCAGCAGCGGGAAGATCGACAGGAAGCCGTAGTACGCGATCAACGCGGCGAGGTGTCCGCCACGGTCGTCACCGAACTTCTTGATCACGCCAAAGACGAACGCCGGCAGCCGATGTCGTTGCTGCCAAGCATCAATGGCGCTCACGACTCGTTGGACGACTCTCATGGCCAATGGCATGCCCGCTACCAGGCTCGCATACTCAGAGGGCAGACGATCCGCCCCAGCTTCAGGATGAGTCCGTGTCGGTAGTCGTTGCCCCGGGTGGGCTCAGCCGCGGCCTATTCGTCGATCGGCGGAGGGGATCCAGTTGCAGCACTCCACGCCGCGGCGGCCGTCCGCTCCGCCACGACACGCGCGACAGCTGCTCCGACCGCGACGGAGATCGTCCAGATCAGGGCGTCGCGCCACCTCACGTCGCGCGCACCGGGCTGTGCTGGCGGATCCTCGTGTCGACTGGTCCGCCAAATCGCGATCGCAGCCTGCCGAACAAGCGCCGCGGAGGCTGCTCCCGAAACCAGGGCAAGAACTCGCCAAAGACGCTTCTGGTTCATGTTTTGAATCCTGCCCATCAAGACAGAAAGATAACGGCTCTACGCGTCCGAGTGGGGAGCGCAGGTTCGGGTGCGTGATGGGCATGGCCGGCTGGGCCAGGTGACACCGTCGGCGTGGATCAGAGTGCCGCTGCCGACCGGGTCGACGGGCGAGCATGGTTCATGCGCGGCGGTGGGACGAGAGATCTGGCCGCGGTGACCCGCCACAGCGGTGGAACCCTCCGCCGGTCTCCTCTTGGCGTTATGGCTCGTGAGCTGCACGCCTGCCGCGGTGGCCAGGGCCCGGCTGGATCGGCTGCCGGTCGGGGTCATGGTGTGGTTGAGCGGTCCGCTGGCGTGGTGCGCGTGGGTATTCGCTCGCCGCCACGACACTGAGGCCAAGACGGAAGCCTGCTCGGGTCGGTTCCTCTCCCAGGTCTGACTCCACCCGAGGGCGGGCGCGGTTGCATTTGCGCGGAGTGGTGGTGGGCGGTGAACGTGGCGGGATGGTCTCTCGTCGTGATCGTCCGACGCTGGTCGTCGGAGGCTTGGATGTGTCTTGAGGATTGGTTCCTGACCGGTGACGAGCGTGGCAATCCGAGCACTCTGATCGACCTCAGGCGTGGGGACGGGTCGGCGTGGACTACGGGAAACCGCGTCGAGGTCCTGGTTGATGGCGATGAGTATTTCGCCAGGCTGCTCGGCGTGCTCAGCGCACTCGGCCGCGGCGATTGGGTGCATTTCGCCGACTGGGAGGGCGACGCCGACGAGCGGCTGGCCGGGCCCGGTACCGAAGTGGGTCTCGTGCTCGCGGAGGCGGCGCAGCGCGGTGTGCGCGTGCGGGGGCTTCTCTGGCGCTCGCACCCGCGCCAGGCGCACTTCGCTGAGCAGGACAACGTCGGTTTCACGAAGGCCGTGGACCGTGCAGGCGGTGAAGTACTCCTCGACGAGCGCGTGCGACGTGGTGGCAGTCACCATCAGAAGCTGGTGATCGTCCGGCGTGCTGAGGGACCAGATCGCGACGTCGCCTACGCGGGCGGGATCGACTTGTGTCACGGGCGCCACGACGATGCTAGCCATGCCGGCGACGTGCAGGCGGTCGAAATCGCCGCGCGCTACGGGCCGCGTCCTCCGTGGCACGACGTGCAACTCGAGGTGCGTGGCCCGGCGATCGGCGACCTCGAGCTCACCTTCCGCGAGCGATGGGAGGACCCGACCCCGCTTGACCACCGCAACCCATGGCGCCGCGCGATCCGGCGAGTCGTGGGGCAGCCGAGGCGCCCCGACCCGTTGCCGCCCGAGCGCGACGACCCCACGCCATGCGGTACGCATGCGGTGCAGGTCGTGCGCACGTACCCGGCCAAGCGACCGCGCTACCCGTTCGCGGTCGAGGGCGAGCGGAGTATCGCCCGGGCGTACCTCAAGGCCTTCGCCCGTGCACGGAGCCTCGTATATCTAGAAGACCAGTACCTGTGGTCGATCGACGCCGCTCGAGCGCTTGCCGACGCGCTCCGGTGTCATCCCGGGCTGCGCGTCGTCGCGGTTGTGCCCCGGTTTCCGGACCGTGACGGCCGCGCGACGAGTGCCGCTGCGAGCATTGGACGTGAGCGCGTCACGAAGATCCTCCGGCGTGCGGGCGGCGATCGGGTGGCGGTGTATGACCTCGAGAACGCGGAAGGGACGCCCGTCTACGTGCACGCCAAGGTGTGCGTTATCGATGACGTCTGGGTCGTGGTCGGCTCAGACAATCTGAACCGCCGATCCTGGACCCACGACTCCGAGATCTCGTGCTCGGTCATCGACGCGATCCGCGACGAACGCGCACCCGTCGACCCCGGCGGGTTCGGGGACGGCG
>JADGPH010000033.1 GCA_017882555.1 Thermoleophilia bacterium | reverse complement strand
TCTCGGAAGCCACGAACACACACCTACGAGCACTGACCAAACGCGCCAACGGATTCCACACACCCGAAGCCTTCATCGCCATGGCGATGCTCACCCGCGGCGGCCTGTGCCCGGCACTGCCAAACCGCCCATGAAAACAGCAGGAGGTCCGCTTTCGCTGGCGTACTCGCCGGAACGGACTCGCTCGCGCACGGCCTCGGCCATGTCAACCGGGAGAGTGATGCTCAACTGCCGTGTCGTCCGCACCGGCGTCCTCCCATGCCCCAGTAGGACTTAACCCGACAATGGTGGGTCGCTCCAGTTGCTTTCCCGACGATCGGCGGGGTCGTGAGACCACGGATCACTGAGCTGAGTCCCGGCCGCTGACCTGTGGCAGGGTGCGGTCTCCCGCTCGTCGGACGAACCTTTGATCTTCGTTCGCGAGGAACTGTCAAGACCACGAAAGGCGATTCGTTGGCGCTCTCCAGGCGCCTCACGTATCTCGAGTGGGCCTGCGAATTCCACCTCGACAACGGCGATCCTCCGTCCGGTCCGACGTGCCCAATGACCACGCCGGCGCCCGTTGTTGCAGCGCCGTTCGGCACCTGTGCTGAGTTCTGAGCGGGGCCCGCCGAAACGCCCCGCTGGCCCCTTTAGTTGCCCATTCCCCCGGGGTCGAACCAACTCAGCCCAGAAAAGCGGCTGTACCCGCGATCTCGAGTGGCCACCCGCGCCTTGTGGCTGATCGCGACCGCGGCGATATACGCATCCGGCACGAGATTCCCCTTGATCTGACGATCCATCGCGATGAGACGTTCGAAGGCCGACCACACGGATCCAAGATCCTCGACGACCCTGGCCCGGCGCCCCCGACGCAGTGCGGACGCGAAGGCGAGCGCTTGGTCGATCGGCGCCGGCAAGTCGTAAATCCGTGGACTGGTCACGATCCGGAGGAAGCCGAGGAGAACGCTATCCGGGAACAGCAACTCCTCGCCCTCGGAGCGCGCATTGTTGAGCCAGCCTGCGTATACCTGATGCTGGTCGGCCTGCTCGTGGAATGCGTAGATCAAGACGTTGACGTCGGGCAGAATCACTCTGGGCGCTCGGCGTCCAGCGCGGCATAGAGCGCATCTCGATCGTCGATGTCGACCAAGGCGCGACTGCCCGCCGCGCCGTAGGTCGGGAGCACCTCATCCCTCTCGCGCTCATCGTGATCCCGCGTCAGCAGCTCTCGGAGAGCCTGCTCAACCAAGCTGGTCACCGTGCGGTGATCGCTATCCGCTCGCTGACGGACCTGCTGCATCAGGGAGTCCGGCAGGTTCATGGTGGTCCTCATGCATACAAGCATACCTGGCGGTGATGCATATGCACATTGGTGTCGCCAGGCGCCATCGGCTGTCAGATAGTCATGCCTGCGGTGAGCCTTCGGTGCATGTCCGCTCCCGGAAAGTCCTTCCTCGCGGGCGGCTCGGCGACGGTGGCGGTGTCCGCGACGGGTGCGACACCGACAACCCCATCCCGCTAGCTCTTGCCGGGTGCGCCACGGACGGCGTAGCGGTGCATCGTGACCCCGTGCTCGAACGACCCGTGCTCGAGCAGATCGAGCTCGACCGGACCGGCGGGCTCGTCGAACAGCGGCCGGCCACTGCCCAGGATGACAGGGTGGGTGAAAAGCAGCAGTTCATCGAGCAGGCCCGCCCGCAGTAGTTGGGTGGCGAGAGTCGCACCGCCCACGCCGATGTCGCCGTCGGTCCGGGCGCGCAGGATCGCGAGCTGTGCGATCGCGTCGTCGCCACCGATGATCCGGGTGTTGTGTTCAGCGGTGGCGCGGGTACGGGACACGAGCATCTTGGGCGCCGAGGTCCAGATCTCGCCGTACTCCCGCAGGTAGCCGGGCAGCGACTCGTCGTGGCGCGCGCCGGGCCAGAACGCCTCCATCGTCTCGTAGATGGTGCGTCCCTCGACGCTGAGCGAAAGTGCTTTCGCTCGCGTGTTGAACTCACGGTGCAATGACTCGCCGATCCGCATCCAGTCGCCGCCGCCCTCCTCTCCCGGGGCGTTCTCGATCATGAGATCGACGGAGACATTCATCCAGTACACGAATCGACCCGGCATGCGGATCCTCCCACCAGCGTTGGCGTATAACACTTCTCGGCTCTTGGTCTGCTGCGCCCCGGCGGGACGCGGTGGGTCACCGGGTGAGGAAGCTCCCGAGTGTGTCGAGGATCCCGAGACTGCCCGCTTCACGTTGGGACCCGTTGTCGAAGCCGTCGAGATGGATGCCGTGCTCGGTGTGGGTGAACCTGGTGCCGCCGTCCATCGCCTCGAATTCGAAGGAAGCGACCGACGTCGAGATGTGCACGCCGTCGACCCACATGTCGTAACTGGTGACGATCCGGTTGTTCTCCACGATGTCGGTGTAGACGGCCTCGTAGCGAGATCGGGGGCCGCCGTGGAACTGTGCATCTGCGATGTCGTGGCCGCCGACGCGGAAGTCGTAGCGCCATTCGTCGAGATTCCACTCGTCGCCGTCGCCGAACCACTGCTTCTTCTGGTCTTCCTCCGCGAAGGCTGCCCACACGTTCTCGACGGAGACCGGGTAGTCACGGACAAGCGTGAACCCGGCGTGGGCGAGGCTGCGTTGCGTTGTTTCGGTCATTCGCGGTGTCTCCCTATCTGCTGAACGTGAGGTGGGTGGTGCCGCTCGGCGCGGCGACTGTGCTGGCGCGGTAGCCCTTCTCGAACCCACGCAGGTCGTCCCAGAGTCGAATCCCATCCCCGAGCAGGATCGGCGCGATCGCGACGTGCAGGTCGTCGACCAGGCCGGCTTTGAGGAATGCGCGGACCGTCGTTGCGCCGCCGCCGATGCGGACGTCGTGTCCATCGGCGGCGGCGGTTGCTACCCCCAGGGCATCGACCGGCGAGGCGGAGAGGAAGTGGAAGGTGGTCCCGCCCTTCATCGGGATCGGTTCGCGTGTTTTGTGGGTGAGCACGAAGACCGGGACACGGAACGGTGGCTCGTCGCCCCACCATCCCTTCCAATCCGGGTCATCGGGGAACGCGTGGAGCCCGAACATGGCTGCGCCGATGATCTCGGCGCCGACTCCCTCGAAGTACGCGGCCGCGAACTCGTC
>JADGPH010000217.1 GCA_017882555.1 Thermoleophilia bacterium | reverse complement strand
TCCGCAGGCAGGCGGCCGTCGCGGGCGAGGTATGCGGCGACGATCCGGATCCCGTTGCCGCACGTCTCGGCGTGGCTGCCGTCGGCGTTCCAGACCGTCATCCGCGGACCGTCGGTGTCGAAACTGATCTCCAGCACGCCGTCCGCGCCGACGCCGAAGGCGGGGTCGCAGAGCGCGACGGCGCGCTCAGAGCTCATCGCGAACGGAATCAGCCCACGCTCGACCACGATGTGGTGGTTCCCGGTGCCCTGCCACTTTTCAAACCTCATAGGTACAGGGTACTTCACTCGCCTGCGCTGGCGGACCCGTGCCAGAGCGCGATGAGGCTCGCCAGCGCGTCGACCGGCGGGGCGTCACCCAGATCGAGCACTTGGGCATGCGGCCACCGGCGGATCCATCCCATTTGACGCCGCGCAAGGCGCCGTGTGCGGGCTTCTAAGCGGCTTTGGAGCATTACAGGGTCAATTTCCCCTCGGCGCATCGCGTCGACCTCACGGGCCCCAATGATCTGGAGCGCCTCGCGGCTGACCCGAGGTGTCGCGAGCGCCTGCTCCAACTCTGCAACCAGTCCGTCGTCGAGCTCGCGCCGGACACGCCTCGCAATCAGGCGATCGAGGAGCACGCGGGGCCGTGTGACGACGACCAGGCACGTCGTCACACGCATGGAATCGTCCCAGAGGCGTTCCGTGGGTGCATTCGACTGCGTCGGTGTCGCCGCGAGTTCAAGCGCCCGAACGAGTCGACGCGGATTGGCGGTATCCACGCGGGCGGCGGCCGCGGCGTCCCGAAGCGCGAGTTCGGTGGCCGCGCCCTGGAGATCACGCGCGACCAACTCCTCCGCCCAGGCTCGGATCTCGGGAGCAACGACCGGAGGAAATCCGAGCTCGGTAATTGCCGCGCGCAGGTAGAGGGCGGTCCCGCCCGCCACCACGGGCACTCGTCCGCGCGACCGGACCGCGTCGATGACCTCGTGGGCGCAGATCGCAAACTGACCGGCAGTCGAGGATTCGGTCAGATCCAGGTCACCGACAAAGTGATACGGCACCTCGGCCCGCGCGCGCGCGGACGGAGCATCGGCGGCAATCTCCAACCCCCTGTAGCGCTGGAAGGGGTCGGCGACGATGATCTCGCCGCCCACGGCGACCGCGACGGCATGGGCCAGCGCGCTCTTGCCGGCAGCGGTCGGCCCAAACAGCGCGAGAACGTCGGCGGGAGGCGCCACCAATCGACAGGAACGGCGCCGCCCGGCCTGATCAGGCGGTGGCGGGCACGCCGACTTGCTCCCCGGCAAGTGTTGTTGAGCTCGCACCGGTGATTGTCACCATCGTGAGCGTTCCCGGGGCGGCATCGCCGCTGAAGTTCACGGTGATGTTCTGGCGCAGGCGACCCCGCAAGCGGGTCGGGTCGGTACGCGATGGCCCCTCGACAAGCACTTCGTGATCTGCACCCACGAAGCGTTGGGCGCGGGACCGCGAGGTCGCATGGACCGCATCGACCAGTGCCTGGATACGTTCGCTTTTCAACGCGGGCGGGATATCGTCGTCCATCGCCTCGGCGGCCTCGGTCCCGGGGCGGGCTGAGTAGACGAATGTGAAGGCTCCGTCGTACTCGGCCTCCCGCACCAGGCTCAGGGTGTCGGCGAAATCCTCGTCGGTCTCGCCGGGAAAGCCCACGATCAAATCGGTGGTGACCGATACGTCAGGGATGCCGTCGCGAATGCGCGCGAGCAGTTCGAGGTAGCGTTCCCGCGAGTACGTACGGCGCATCCGTCGCAAGACGCGGGTGGATCCGCTTTGGGCGGGCAGGTGCACGTGCTCACACAAGGTGGGCGTTTCGACCATCGCGGCGATCACGTCCTCGCGCATGTCCTTGGGATGTGGGCTGGTGTACCGGACCCGCCAGATCCCGGGTATCGATCCGACGCCACGCAACAGCTCCGCGAAGCTCACGCGGTCGTCCTTGGGGAGATCTCGGCCGTAGGAGTTGACGTTCTGGCCGAGGAGCGTGACCTCGCGCACGCCGTCCGTCGCCAGCCGCTCGACCTCGTCGAGAATCTGCCGCGCATCACGGGAGCGCTCCTTGCCGCGGACCGACGGCACGATGCAATACGAGCAGACGCAATTGCACCCGACCGAGATTTGGACCCAGGCATGGTGTGGGCGCTCGCGCTTGGCCGGCAACGTTCCGGAGAACGCGCCATCGAAGCTGAACGCCCCCACCGCTTCGATTCGTTCCCTGGCGATGAGTTCGCCCAGCCGCGCCAACTCGCCGGGCCCGAAGGCGATGTCGACGAATGGGAACTGGGAGAAGACCTGCGCTTTTTGCGACTGCGCCCAACATCCACCGACGGCGACAACGACGTCGGGGTTCTCCCGCTTGATGCGTCGCGCCTCGCCCAGATTGCCGAGAAACCGATCATCGGCGCTGCCCCGGATCGTGCAGGTGTTAAACAGGATGAGATCAGCCTCGTCGCGCACGGCCGCCTCGCGATAACCCAGCGACTCGAGAAGCCCTTTCATGCGCTCCGAGTCGTGGTCGTTCATTTGGCAACCGAACGAGGTCAGGTGGTAGTTCACGGCTCGGATGATAGCCGCGCCACACCCATGGTTTTGAGAGCTCGGCCACCGGTGGATTCGGATCGCTGTCCACCGGTGGCCTGCACGCTACGAGTTCGCGGCCACCTCGATGGCTGCCGCCGTCGTGGCGATCTCCACCACTTCCCCGGTGACCCGGTCGACCCGCATTCCCTCTGGGGCGATCAGCCCGGCATCTTCGCGGATGCGCAACTCGATCGCATCGGCGATGTCGGTGTGTTCACGCAGGAATGCGCGCGCCGCGTTCTTTCCCTGGCCAAGGCGATCCTCTCCATAGGAGAAGTAGGCACCGCTTTTGGTGACGATGCCGCGATCGACGCCGAGGTCGAGCAGGTTGCCTTCGTGGGAGATACCCTCGCCGTACATGATGTCGAACTCCGCCTGTTGGAACGGCGGCGCGACCTTGTTCTTGACGACCTTGACGCGCGTGCGGTTGCCGACGCTCTCGGTGCCCTCTTTGAGGGTCTCGATGCGGCGAATGTCCAGACGCACCGATGCGTAGAACTTCAGGGCACGACCGCCCGGGGTGGTCTCGGGGGAACCGAACATGACGCCGATCTTCTCGCGCAACTGATTGGTGAACACGCAAATCGTGCCGGCCCGGTTGAGGGTGCCTGCGAGCTTGCGTAGTGCCTGGGACATCAGGCGTGCCTGCAGGCCGACATGGGTGTCCCCCATCTCGCCCTCGATTTCGGCCTTCGGCACCAATGCGGCGACCGAGTCGATGGCCACGACGTCAAGGGCCCCGGAGCGCACCAACATGTCGGCGATCTCTAGGGCCTGCTCACCATGATCGGGCTGCGAGACCAGCAATTCGTCGACGTTGACGCCGATCCGCTTGGCGTAGGTGGGGTCCATGGAGTGCTCGGCGTCGATGAACGCCGCCATCCCGCCCTGCTTTTGGACCTCGGCGATGATGTGGTAGAGCAGTGTTGTCTTTCCCGAGCTCTCCGGGCCGTAAATCTCGACGATCCGGCCTCGTGGCAGTCCGCCGATGCCAAGGGCCAAGTCCAGCGCCAAGGCGCCGGTCGGGACCACCGAGGTGTCTATCTGCATGGCGGGGTCGCCCATTCTCATGATTGAGCCCTTGCCAAACTGACGCTCAATCTGGGCAAGGGCGGCACCCAGGGCTTGTGCCTTCTCCACGGTGGGTCTCCTCAGTGTGGTGAATCGTTCGCGGTCAACGCGATGCGTGCCAGCGGGGCGTACTGCACGGGTCCGCTGGGAGCACTTCGAGAAGCATAGAGAGTGATGCGGTCGAAAGCGAACATCTGTTCGCTTTGTGCGGAGATTGGTGCGAGCGGCAGCGCTCTGCGTAGGCGAGCGAGGGTTACGTGTGGCCAGAATGGCATGGGGACAGGCGGGACGTGGCAAATCGGCGCGAGCCGCTGCGAAATCGTGGCTGCGGCATGCCAAAACACATCGTCGGGATCGTCGAACACCGCCGCGACGAGGCGCGCGGCGCAGTTGCCGGGTATTCCGCTCACGTTCCGCAGACGCGCGTGGATAGGTTCAAGTCCCCCGCAGGCATTGGCCAGTGCGTTGCTGATGGGCGGTATCAGCGCTGCCGGAGTGGCCCCGAGAAAGACAAGAGTCAGATGCAGATTGCTCATGGGCACGGGGAGCGCACCGAGCCGATCGGCCGCGGCGGCCACGAGCGAGGCGAGCTGGGCTCGTGTGGCGTCCGCCGGCTCGCAGGCGACAAACAGGCGCTCAGTCGCTGCGCCGTCGTTCGCCCGTACGACGCTCACACCGCCGCGTCACCGAGCGCTCGGCGCAAGAGGTGCATCGCATAGACGCTCGCCCGTTCCCTGATGAGTGCGCGGTCACCGCGAAAGTGATGCGCTTCGACGGCGACGGTGTCCGGGCCCGCGCACCCGATGCATACGGTGCCGACGGGTTTTTCGGGTGTTCCCCCTCCCGGTCCCGCGATCCCGGTGATCGAGACCCCCCAGTCGGCATCGGTGAGCGCCCGCGCGCCGCACGCCATGGCTTTGGCGCTTGCCAACGAGACCGCGCCATCGGTGGTCAAGATCTCGTCTGAGACGCCGAGCACGTCCCGCTTGAGGGCGTTGTTGTACACAATCACCCCACCCACAAACCACGCCGATGCGCCGGCAACACTGGTCAAGCGACTCCCGAGCAGGCCACCGGTGCAAGACTCCGCGACAGCCACGCGCTGCCCGCGATCGGCAAGCATCGCGCCCACCACCTGTTCGATGGCCTCGCCGGTCCGGGTGAAGGTTGCCCCCGGGAAGGCCCGTTCGATGGCATCGCCGAGGCGTTGGGCCCCGCCCTCGGCGATGTCGGCGAGCGTGAGCTCGACCTCGCCCGCTTTCGCGCAGATACCGAGTCGGGCGCCGTCACGCGTGCCCTTGGGCATCTGATCGAGGGCCGCGACGAGTTGGCTCTCGACAACCGCATGCAGTCGCAGCACGCGCCGCGCGGGCCCGCCGGCCCGCGCAATGAGTTCGGCAAGCACCGGCGCCGTCGTGGCGTCGGCCCACATCCGCTCGAGTTCGTACGGTGGACCCGGCAACACGACCACGCGCTGTTCCCCGATCGGGACGATGCAGCCTGGTGCAGTGCCGATCGGAGCGAGCATTACCGCGCCCCGTGGCAACATGGCCTGCTTGCGCTCGGTCGCCTCACGGATGTGCGCGGGGATCGACCGGTGATGTGGCGCGGTTGCGGACGCCGCGCGCACGAGGCGCAGTGCCGGGTCGTGTTCGGCCAAGGCAATCCCGGTGGCCTCGGAGACCGCAGCCATCGTGAGATCATCGTGTGTGACGCCGAGTCCGCCGGTGGTGACCACCAGATCGACGCCCGCGGCGAGGTGTTCGCGCACGGTGCGCGCGATCACCTCGCGCTCATCCCCAACGATCGTGACCATCACGACAGCGATCCCGTTCGCGTCGCACCATGCCGACAGATATGACCCATTTTGGTCGGCGACCCTGCCGCGCAGGACCTCGTCCCCAGTGACGACGACGACCGCTCGCGGGGCGGTGCTCATCCGATCAGGTGCTGGGCGCGGTTTTGACCCCGGATTTCGTGACCAGGAACGTCGTCTGATTTGTGGGCAGCGTGGAGACCTTTCCATCGACGTTGACCTGTAGTCCGGTCGGGTTCGAACTCAGCAGCCAGATGGACGACATGGTGGTAAACGTCTGGCGGGCCGCGGGGGCGATCAAGCCGGTGAACACCTGCCGGCCGGAGGCACTGCCTTGACGTACGTCGACATACGACCCGTACGCACCAATGCCGATCAGTTGGACCTTAATCGGTTGGGGGCGCTCGGGAGTCGCCAACGTGGGATCTTGGCTCGACGGCGTCACGGGTCCGGGGGGCAACCCGGTCGCCAATTGGGGAGTCGACGAGGATCCGTTGCCTGCGCCCAACCACACCAACAGCGCAATCCCCATGACCCCACCGATGGCAAGCCACAGCAGTTGTGCCTCCGTGCGCCGCCCGCGCCGCTTGCGGGGCGGCGGACCGACGCGGCCCGACGAGCGTCCTGGATGTGCGCGGGGACGATGGTCGCCTATGCGATCCTCGGGGCGGGCGAACCGCGACTCGTACTCGTCGACAAGCAAACTGCCGTCGAGGCCGAGGAACTCACCGTAGGTACGCAGAAAGCCCCGGACATACGTGGGAGACGGAAGCACCTCAAACTGCTCCTCTTCCATCGCACGAAGGTACTTGGCCCGGATCTTTGTGCCGGCTTCGCACGACGGAATGTCGAGGTTGCGGCGCGCGCGGGCTTCGAGGAGTGTGTTTCCGATTTCGAACATAGTCGAGGCCCGATGGCGTCCCATCGGGAGCGAGGATTCTACTGGATTTTCGGCCCGACCTCAGAAATGGCGGGATGTGGTTGGGACTCGCCATCGAGAGGCGAGCTCACTGAGTGGGGCCCTAGCGGTCGAGGACCATCTGCGTCTCGGCGTCCGCGCCGGGCGCGGATGGCCGACTCAGGACCCGCGCCAGGTCGGCCTCGCCGATCAAGACCGTGCGGGGCTTGGACCCCTCGTGGCCCGAGACGACACCAAGGCTTTCCATTTGATCGACCAGGCGGCCGGCGCGGGCGTACCCCACGCCAAGCCGTCGTTGCAGGAGCGACACGGAAGCTGTCCCCTGTTGGACGACCATCTCGATGGCTCGTGTCAGCATCTCGTCCGTTTCAGGGTCGGGCACGTTGCGGGCGAGCTCGGGTGGACGTTCCATGAGCTCGGTGCGGAGTTGGGGCTTGCCCTGGGTGCGCCAGTGATTGGTGATCGCCAGGATCTCGTCCTCGCTGACATACGCCCCTTGGACGCGCTGCAGTCGCGAGGTGCCGGCGGGGCGGAAGAGCATGTCACCGCTGCCGAGCAGGCTCTCTGCGCCACCCGCATCCAGGATCACGCGGGAGTCGACTTGCGACGACACCGCAAAGGCGATCCGCGACGGTACGTTCGCCTTGATCATGCCCGTAATGACGTCGGCAGACGGGCGCTGCGTGGCCAAGAGCAAATGAATGCCGACGGCCCGGCTCTTCTGGGCGAGGCGGATGATGGCGTCCTCGACCTCGGCCGGGGCGACCATCATCAGGTCGGCGAGCTCGTCGATGACGATCAGCATGTACGGCATCGCAGGCTCGCCGGCGAGCTCCCGGGCAATGTTCCAGTCACGCAAATTGCGCGCGCGAGCCAAGCCCATGACCTCGTAGCGATTCTCCATTTCCCGCACGACGTTGGCGAGGACCGCCGAGGCGTCGCGCATATTGGTGACGACCGGCGTCAGGAGCTGGGGAATCGATTCGTAGTGGTTGAGCTCGACCTTCTTCGGATCGATCAGGATCATGCGGAGCTCGTTCGGGCTCGAGCGCAACAGCAGCGACGCCAACAACACGTTCAGACAGACGCTCTTGCCGGTACCGGTCGACCCAGCGATGAGCAAGTGCGGCATCTTGGACAGATCGACGTAGACCGACTTGCCCGAGATGTCCAAGCCGAGCCATGCCATTAGCGGGCCCGAACCCGGCGGGAACTCACGGAAGATGTCGCCGAGGGTAATCAGCGAGGCTTCGGGGTTCGGCACCTCTACGCCGACGGCTTGCTTGCCAGGAATCGGTGCCAGAATGCGCAACTCTTCCCGTGCGGCAAGCGCATAGGCAAGGTCATCTCGCAATGACGTAATACGACCCACTTTGGTCCCGGGGGCCAACTGGAGCTCGTACCGGGTCACGCGCGGTCCGCTGACGGCCGCAGTCACAGTTGCGGTGATGCCAAAATGCGAGAGCGCTTCTTCGAGCTTGCGCGAGGTCTCTTGGATCAGGCTGTGCGGAACCTTGCCGGGTCCTCCGGTACGTGTGAGTAGCCGACGACTGGGCACGCGATATGTGGGTCGGGGATTGCGTGCGGTGGCGGCCCGGTTGGCGGCCTGCACCGGTGAGGTCGCACGCGGCGCTTCGGCCGCGCTCGCAGCACCGACGGTGATCTCGTCCTCACCCTCGTCTCCCGCGGACCCCGCGTGGTGCGTGCGGATCGGCGTTGAGCGCTCAGGGGCGGGCTGGTGCGGAGCGTCAGGCTGAGTCACCAAGGCCGGAGACGGCGGCATCGTCGATGGTAGATCGAACACGTCCGGGTAATAGTCGGCACCGTCGATCAGGTGGTAGTCGGTGATCTCCACCGGTGAGGTGCGCTCCAAGGACGGACCGG